>NZ_JAGGRD010000059.1:0-67759 GCF_018613005.1 Paenibacillus sp. ISL-20 | reverse complement strand
CCGATCCCTCCACCCGCATAGCGGGTGGTTTTTTGTTTCGCACGTTTTACGCGCTCAACCGGCTAAAGCCTAAAAAAAAAGCAGCCGGTAAATAACCGGCCGCCCTCTCCAATAGAAAGAACACATTCACTTCATGATGAGGATGTCATGTTCGTATGTCGATCTATTGATTAGATCTTATAACCTGCAGCCGATGATGCCATGGCTGCTGCGCTATCCCTTCATCCTTTACCAGCCTGTCCCAGACAACCGAGGATATTTCCGTCTGGGTCTGCCGGTGGGACTCCGATTGTCGATCAATCGCTTCGCTTCTTATAGCCCTTCCGTTCAACAGCGATAGATGATCTTTCCTCACTGGCGCTTCCCCCTAATCACGTCCATGCCAAAAAACTCCCCATAAAATAAAAGAACGCAAACCGGGATAAATTCCACAGTCTGCGTGCTTCGCAAGGGTAACATTTAATTAACCGTATTGTATCAATGTTGTCTATGTTTGTCCAGATAAAAAATCCCGATTTATGTCGGAAGCTATCTTATCGGCTGGCAGGGACGTAAGGATTCCGCTGTTTTTCATAGCCAATGGTTGTCCGGGGTCCATGGCCGGAGTACACAACGACTTCATCCGGGAAGCTATACAGCGTATTTTGAATGGAATCAATCAAATCACGTTCACGACCTCCAGGAAGGTCCGTTCGCCCAACGCCTAGACGGAACAGCACATCGCCGGAAAATAGATCATTTCCACATTTGAAGCTCACACTTCCCGGTGAATGACCTGGTGTATGAAAGACACTGAAGGTATGTCCGATCAACTGCAGCTCAAGTCCATCCGCCAAATCGTACTCAGCCGGCTCAGTGGACAGCGGTTCCGTTACCTGTGGCCACATCATCGAGCCGTTAAGCTTCGGGCTGGACAGCCATTCACTCTCCAGGGTGTGCAGGTAAACAGGACAACCCTTTAGCTTACGGATTTCCTCGACACCGGCCATATGATCGAAATGCGCATGGGTCAGCAGGATCGCTTCAATTTCCAAATCGGCTATTCGCTTCAACAGCGCTCCCGGGTTCATGCCAGGGTCGATAATGACTGCTTTGCCTTCTGCAGGCCCTGTCAATAAATACGCATTCGTCTGAAGCGGTCCTAAATTAAAAGTCTCAATATGAAGTGTCATAATTAGAACCCTGACATAAGTTCACGCAATTCCTTAATGATTGCAGCGTGAAACTCATACCCTTCCCCGTAGGCTTGAATAATGCTTTGTCGTGTGACCTCAAGGTTGTCCTGATAGTCCGGTGCTTCACGATCCGGATTGTTCTGCTTAAACTCAATCATAAACTTCTGCACATGCGCCGGGCGCGGTCCCCATGTACCGAGAACATGTCCTCCGGTATCCGAAATGATAACAACCGGAACGGAGCGTCCGCCCATGGTCAGGAACTGATCCATGACGTCCAGATTCTCTTCCATAATCAGCACTTCAGTCTCCATCCCCGCCGTCTCCATCGCACGAAATACGACAGGTATATTGCGTGCAACATCGCCGCACCAATCCGCTGCCAGAATGAGGACCCGCAGGTCATCCCGGAAATTCAGGCTTTCGAAGAACTCTTTATCCTCTTCATTCTCCCAGACAAACTGTTCATACCCTGCCTTGAACGTCTCCTGATTCTTCTGCATACCGTCCATAAATTGCTGTGGAGATATGCCTGTCCCCAAATGATTTGCCATATTCATGCTCATTCGTTATTTCGACCTCCCCTTCGATGTTTTTATCCATTTTATCAAAAAATAAAGAATCATGACGGCCAATGCCCCCAGCAGAATTTCCTGTACGTACGGCCCTGCCTTCTCGTCGATATGCTCCCATTGATCACCCAGAAGCAATCCGAGGTATAAGAATAATGCCGTCCATGGAATAACGGCCAGGGTGGTCAACAGTGTAAACCGTCCCACATGCATCTTGGAGATGCCTGCCGGTATGGAAATCGCATGCCGTACCACCGGTACAAACCGTGCCGTAAATATAACGCCGGTGCCGTACTTGCCAAACCATTCCTCGGCGTAATCGATATGCTTCTTCTTAATCAATATGTACTTCCCGTACTTCTCCAAGAAGGGCCTGCCTCCATAACGGCCGATCCAATAAATAAACAACTGTGCGAGCACACCGCCAACGGTACCGAAGAGCAGGGCTCCGAGAAAATGCACCTCACCCAAGGATACCAGATAACCGCCATAGGCGAGTACGATCTCACTGGGAATGACCTCCACCATCAAACCGAACATGATTCCGAAATAGCCCAGCTGCTGGATCCATTCAAACAATCGGCCTACTACCTCGTAAAAGAATTCCACGCTTGTCCCCCGCTTTCTTCCTGCGTTGATTTCTAGTACTAGCCTATTCTAACACAGCCCGGGACATGCCTTCTACTGCGCCCAATTAGAGGCGGCACAGTGACTTTCGCCCGTTTCGGGACATATGGTGAAGCAAAGGAGTGAGTCACGCATGCATTCTCCCCATGCCAAACAACCGGGCAGCAAGCCCCCCTCCCCGCGAGGGATACGGCGGGCCTGCAGCAAAGAATTATATCGCACGACCAAACGTCTCAAGCTGTACCTTCCTCCGGAAACCTTGAAGCAAGGTGAAGAATTGTATTACCGGAAGGTTATCGGCAATTTGATCTGGATCCACGAAAACTACAGCAACAAGAAACTTCTGTGCGACTGGTGGGAAAAGGAAGTCTGCGGCGAACTGGCCGAGCTGTGGGAGGTTCCTGAACGTCAGTTGGCCTCGGCCTTCCGGGATGCCTTCGGCGGATAACGCTGCTATTTCTTGTACCGTAGTACGGCATGATTCTGAAGCTAGCGCAGGGCCAAGATATCTGCTTTCATGGGCTGCCTTGCCGCATGCTTCCGTGTTCCCCCATTCAACGTTTTTTCCAATCGGTTGGCCTGCCGTACCGCAAGCACAGACAGATCGAATTCCCGGTCATTGCGAAGATGTTTCATCTCATGAAGACCGGCTGCAAGGGACCGATAGCGCTTCAAGATCTCCAATCCAGCCCGAGCCGCTTCAACCGATCTGGCGGAATCTCCTGCCGTCCGGTGCCAATCTGCGAGGGAAGCCAGCTTCAGCACGGCTCGGGTGTGTTTGACATCATTGAACCGATCCTGATCAATGGCCGCTATATACCAGGCTGCCGCCTCTTCTGATTCGCCTCTGAGCGAGTAAGCTTCTGCCAGCTTCCAGCTCAGCCCCGGGTGATTCGGTGCATATACCAAACTTTGCATCAGCAGCGGGATTCGCTGGCTTGGGGGAAGCCAATCCGCCAGGCTCAGTGCCGCCTCCGTGTTGGCAGGACTCCACCTTAACGAGGATTGGAGGAGCGTTATCTGCCGTCCGGGCGGTTCCGAGGCGGCCCCACGCTCTTTGACCTCACTGATGCCCAGCGCAGCAGCGAGAAGAACCCAGCCCGCGAGCAGAACGATCGCTGTAACCCTGAGCAGTGGCAGCGATTGTATCGGCCGATTTCCCCGGTTCCCTTCATAAACGGCTAGCAGCTTCTTCTCTATTTTGAAGGGTTTGCGTCTTTGAGCTGTGTCAGGGCCATTCTGTACTTCCCGACCAGAGGCCGCAGCGAAGCCCATTACTGTAAGCCACAGCAGCAGCAGCCATACCAGACCAAAGCTCCAGTCAAAGTCCACCGCCGCGTGTCCGATCAGCACGAAGGCAGCGGGCATGAGTCGGGAGCTCACAGCAATGAGCCCCGCAACCATAAAGCTAACCAGAACAAGGACAAGTAGCAAACCGATCACGCCCGTATTCAGCAGGATATCCATATATCCACTGTGCACCTCGGCACCCACGTAGGGCTGGGACTGAATGGCAAGGTAGGATTGCCGCCACGTCTCCCCTCCCCGTCCCAGCCACAGCGACGACCGGGCCAGCTGCCATGCGTCGCTGTACATGAGGCGGCGCGCGCTCAGCGTTGCCGCGCCGCCCAGAGTCCGATCCTGCACCTGATGCAGGATCACCGCTCCGGCTGCGGCAGCCAGCAGCGCCGCAGCCCCCAGGGCTCCTGGCGCGGCATACCGCCGCCGCGAGCCCCCGCTGTGCCGCCAGCGGCACAGCAGCAGGCCGGCGAGGACGCCGCCGGCCCAAAGCCCGGCCAGCCATAGCAGGCCGGGCAGCACGGCTGGAGCCAGCTTGGCCTCAGCCAGCTGGCGGTACAGCAGCGCCGCGCTCGCCAACGGCGCGGCGGCAGCCACCAGGAGCGGCGCGAAAGCACGCCGCTCCTGGGCAAATCCGGCCGCGCACGCGAGTGCGGCCGCGAGCCAGGCGCCGCGCGACTCCGTCAGGAGCAGCGCGGCGGTGTAGGGCAGAAGCGGCAGCAGGGCAGCCGCTGCGCGGAGCGTGCCCGTCCGGGTCCGCAGGACGGACGGCAGCGCGAACAGCCGCTCCAGCAGGAAGGCGGCCATCACGGCCCCGAACGTGTTCGGGTACTGAAGCAGGCCGCCAAGCCTCGCGCCCGTCGCGCTGATGTCCGCATCCGCCGTATGATAGATCCCATACGGCAGCTCCAAAAGCCCATATACGGCAAGCAAAGCACTGCCGCACAGCACAGCACCCATCAGATGCCAAGCCACCTGCATCATACGTAGGCCATCACCTGTACGGCATATACGCCAGGCAACGGCTGCAAAAGAGCCGTAGCTTCCCCACAGGATGATCTCTTTCATCGTGCCTTCCAGAGAGAGTGGTCGCCCGATTGCATGAAGCACATACATGAGAATCATTCCGCAGATGCACCCAAGCACCACCCGCAAACCTTTATCCAAATTAACCAATCCAGGCATCATGCCAATGCCATCAATCTCCTGTCCTTGGATTCCACCATGCCGTTTAGTTCCCATCATAAGCAGCAGAAGCACTCCAAAACCCACTCCGACCCCATAGATATCCCCATCAAAAAACATTCCGCTCCGGATACCTGCCACCAAGACAAGTGCAATCAGCATGATCCCGCAATTACGATGTAAGATCTTCCTTGCCATGAACCAACGCCCCCGTTCCCATGCATAACCATTCATCCTCGGCTGCTCCTTACACGGCATCCGTCCTTCGTGGCCAAACCAGCTATTAGCCATTGTGGACAAGGACTTACATGGTTATTCTTGAAGAAAGACCGCGTTTAGATATTGCCCGAAATCACCGGCAATCGGGGTGAAGATATCTACTCGATGCCAAACTTTCTTGCGATATCTGGAAGTCCTTGCTTCGAAGTTCATACTTTCTGACACTTAAAAAAAGCGATGAAAGTGCAGTCGCACTTTCATCGCTTTTCTGAGATCAACATGATGTGATTTTACGTATCCGGCAGCAAGTCTCTGCACGCCCGCTCAAGATATGGCGAGGCGCTTAAAAAATCGCGAAACGCAGTGTATTCCTGCCACAGTTTATCCCGATCCCCGGCAGAACCGCTAACCGCACGGATCAATATATTTTTCGGGGTATGTTCCATATCAATAAACTCGAGCAGCTGCGTCTTGTAGCCCATCAGATCAAGGAGCTTGGCTCGAATGGCGTCCGTAGCAAGCGCCGAGAATCGTTCCTTCAGAATACCGTGGGACAGCAGCGGCTCCATAACAGGGCTTTGGACTTGGGAGAACAGCTCATGCTGGCAGCAAGGCACCGACAGAATAACCGAAGCTCCCCAACGGACCGCTTTTTCCAGCGCAGCGTCTGTTGCCGTATCACATGCATGCAGCGTAACCACCATATCCACCTGCTCCAGCTCGTCATATTCCGCAATGTCACCGACAAGAAACTGCAATTGGGTGTAGTTCAGTTTTTTCGCCAGCATACTGCAGTGTTCGATGACATCCGCCTTGAGATCCAATCCGACAATATTCAGCTTTCTGCGCGCGGTTACCGCCAAATAGTGATATAAAGCGAAGGTCAGATAGGATTTTCCACAGCCAAAATCAACGATCGTCAGTGGACGGTCCTCCGGCAGGTGGGGAAGCACATCCTCAACCATCTCCAAAAACCGGTTGATCTGTTTGAACTTATCGTACCGGCGAGCAAATACTTTGCCGTCCTCACTCATGATGCCGAGTTCCACCAGAAACGGAACGGGCTCTCCCTCTTCAAGGATATACGTCTTTTTCCGGTTATGAGACAAATCCGTCTTGGTCTTGGAGGCGGATTTGGTCAGAATCGAAACCTTATATTTCTTCGAGATCAGTACCTGATAATCCGCTTCCGACGTATACATCATCGCTTGCCGGAATACATTCTCGAACATGTCAACCAGCACCGCCTCCGCCTCATCCGCCGGCACGTTCTGATGGGTGACTTTGGTTCCGGAATAATAGGCGAACTGGTAGTGCAGCTTATTCTTGAGCTCTACGGGCTTAACCGTTACTTTGCTGTAAGTCATGCCTTCCCGCTTGCGAAGCTGGCTTAGCGTAGCCGTGATCAACGAGCCTTCTTCCATGATGTTATGAATCAATTTCCTTAATGCATCCAAAAGGCACATCTCGCTTTCTTTAGGTGATAGACAGGTGAATCCCGCTTAGGTAGACGACTTGTCACCGTTCACCGCTGTATGCGGAAAACGACGGTTAAGCTCATCCATTCCTTCGTGGACTTCCTCCAGCGGAAGCCCGCCCTTCGCCAAATCCTCGGGCAGCTTCAGCTGCAATCTTTGATAGAACTGTACGGCTTCGCCATATTCCATCTTGCCGTTATCCAGCAGTTGGTAGAGGGTGTTCTCCGCTTCCGCGTACATCCCCTGCTGCTCCGTATATGCATAGTAATCCCGCATCGCCGTCTCGGGCAATGCGTATGACCTTAAACGTTCTCTCACCACACCGATCCGTTCCGTCAACCCGATCAGATTGAGATCCGCTCCTTGCAGGGCCGACTTCAAATATAGCTGAAAAGCCTTGGTATAGAGCATCACAGCCTCTTCTTCACGCTCCAGCTCAAGCAGCAGGGATGCTTCCTCTTCCATAAGCCTGACGGCGCTTTGCAGCTTATCCGCTTCCAGATAACCATGACTGCGAAAAAGCTGTTCAATATCGGCAGCAGACAATGAGCGAAGCAGCTCTGAATTCAACCGGAACTGCCGTTTGAACAGCTCATCAAGCTCCCATAGGGCTTCTGTGTGCTTTCGCTCCTGCTTCAATGAAAACACCTTGGCAATCATCTGTGTCATATCCTCAATTAGCCGCACGAGATAATCCCTGCGAAACATTCGCCCACCCCCAACCTGCATCCATGACAAATGCAGCGTATTCTGATCTTGCCGGGTCCAAATCCAAACCGGATCACCATTAAATTGTAGGCTATCCGGGGCCAGAATTCCAGTAGCCAGCCCTCCCCCCATTCTCGGCTCTATTTCGGCGGCCGGCCAAGCAAACGACGGAGGGTATGCCTGGGCACAAAAATAAAACGGATATCCCGCACAGGGGTATCCGTTCATTATAAACTATCGAAAGATTCTCATGCGTTTATTCATGCTCAAGCCGTCCCATGAAAGAAGTGATGGCTTCCCCGAGCTTCTCCGGCGTCTCCATCATACTCATATGTCCTGCGCCCTCGATTACAAATTGGGTCACGTTGTCATGGTCTGTCGTAAAGGTACGCTCTGCCGGAATCAAACCGTCCTTCTCCCCTGCTACCAGCAGAATAGGCAGAATGGACGCCGAGAGCACATCGCGTCGGTCCGGACGCTCACGCATCGCCAGCGCCGCTCCGATCGCTCCCTGAGGTGGCGTTAGATAGCCTATCTCCTTCGCCCGCTGAATACATTCCGGCTTGGTATCCTTCGTATCCGGAGCGAATAAGCCGGGCACCAATCCGTCAACAAAAGCCGTAATGCCCTCCCCTTGGATGGTGCTGACCGCCTTCACCCGCTTCTCCTTCGCTTCGTCCGAATCCGGGTAGCCTGTGGAATGAATCAGGCCGAAGGCGTTTAAACGAGAAGCGTAACGCTGGGCGAAGGAGAGCGTGATGTATCCTCCGAGGGAATGACCGAGTAATGCTGCCTTCGGGATGTCGAGCTCATCCATCAATAGCAGCACATCGTCTGCCATCTGTTCAATGGTATACGATCCCATCGGTGCATCAGACCGCCCGTGACCACGGAGATCCGGTACAATGACTCTGAAGCCTTGAAGAAATGGCAGGACCTGTTCCCAGTAGGCGGAGCTTCCGCAGAAACCGTGAAGCAGAATGATGGGCTCACCTTGTCCCTGATCAACATAACAAATCGTGCTGCCGTTGCATTGTACTTTTTCCATAGCGATACCCTTCTTTCTATTCAGCGGATGCCATGTGATAGACACCCATTATTTTATAAAGAATGATCTATTATTAAACAAAAACACCACCGGCTGAAACGCCGTGTCTTACGGCCTAAGGCCAAAGGCTATAGCGGCTTGCTTTGCTATCTGCTCCGCCATCCCCATGACTTGGTATAGAGACGTCACTTGAAGAGTCCAATATGGCTTCGGTCCATGGACGTTCACAACCGCTGCCACGCTGTAATCTCCCACTGCCGGAAGCCTCCCGCCGACGGACTGGGCAGGCGTCAGCGGGCCCTCGCATGTAAAGAAATATCCGACCGACGAGGCTTGTCCCAGGCATGCATCAATGGCAATAATCGTCTTGTCCTCAGGTATACCTTGAAGTCTTGACTCAAGATTAAAAGCGTCACACGGTTCGGGCAGCGTCCCGATCACATGCGGAAAACCGTATTCCATGAGCCGGCTTCCTGTGAGCGGTCCGAGTGCATCTCCTGTGGAACGGTCGGTGCCTATACATAAAAATACGATGCTGTCCAGCGCATGCCGCTGCGAAATCGACCGAAAAAAATCCGTTAGTTCATGCCCCGACATTTTAGCTTTTACAGCCTGTACGCCTGGCGTCTTGCCGGCTTGTTCGCTCATGACGGACCTCCTCCTTGATTACATCGCTTGAAACCTTGTCCCACAGCCTGAAAAACCTTTTTTTCCTGATTTTAACCTATCTCCGTCTCCGATGGCAAAAACATTGGTCGAGCCGCACGGTAACATGGTACAATACAGGGACGAAAATCGTAAATCCGCCTATGAGAGGATGGTGTTAATCCATGGATTTGAGTGAAAAATCCCAAGCCAATGTCGAGTATATGATTGAACAGATTAAAACCAAGCTTCGGATGGCTACAGGGGCTGCTATGCAAGCCTCTGCCTTCTCGGTTAACCAATATGATGATATTTATGATTTGTACGACATGGTCATGAATAAGCAAAACCTTAGTATATCGGAAGTGGAAGCTGTTGTATCGGAGCTCGGGCAGCTGCGTGGGAACCAATAGATCATCATGGCCCGAAAAGCTTGAAAAGATCAAAAAGAAGAGCCCTTGTATAGCAAAGCCCCCGGAACTTCGCTAATCTAAGCAAAGTTCCGGGGGCTTTCTGTCCTTCTCTACGGCATATCAATCATCACCACTTCCGAGTTCCCCTCACTTGAGTTCCCTCGGAATGTCAGCTCATGACGGCGCTGTATCCTGGCCGCGTCACCCGCTGTAATATCAAACATGCCGTCTTCCGATGATATTTCGACTTGACCACTAATCACGTACAAATGCATTCTCCGACCTTCGGCCAGGCTGTACGTCAGTTCTTGTCCTGTCTCCAGTATGGTACTGTACATTACAACATCCAGCGACTCGGGCAAGCTGCGCTCCCCGTGGCCCGGCCCCATAATCGGAAGCACCTGGTTCAATTGCTGTTCTTTTGTAAAATCGCCTTGGTGATGACTGGTCTCAAGGTTCGGCTCCGCAGGTAGAAACCACATTTCCAGATAGCGTACGTCCTCGTAAGATGAGTCATTCTTCTCTGCATGGTATACGCCGGAGCCTGTATTCACGACATGAATCGAACCGGGCGTCAGTTCCATTTCTTTCCCTGTATCATCTTCATACGTTAACGTGCCTTCCAGCACCAAATGGACAATGACCAAGTCATGATGAAACCTTCGATCAAAACCTTCCTTCGGTTTAAGCACATATTCATTATGTGCCAGCAAGCTTCCAAAATGCTCGTTATGTGGGTCTGTATAATCACCAAAGGAAAAGCTGAATTCACTATGAATCCCGTCTTTATGGGTCGTATGTCGTTCCGCTGCCGTCATGATTTTAATCATGGCCGGTCACCTCCGCCGTTTTTACTAATCAATACCCCGGCGGTTTCCGGTCTAATCAGTCATGCTTACGCATGAGCTAGCCTGAATGCGGTTTCCACCCTACCTACTTTAAAGCCTTCATCGTTGTATAAGTCCTTGGGATACGCGGCTTTCAGGCGATCGATGGTTGTTTTGTTGTTATACCCGATTTGCTCCAATATGGACTCCGCTACCCAGCCCCATTCTTCTTCAGAGCCATCTGCAATCTTGAACGAAATGCCTAGGCGCTCCTTCTTCAGACCCAAGCAGTACACACCTTTAAAGCCTCCCTTGGCCACAATATTATCATCTTCCAAAAGAAGGGTGTCCACCTTGTGATTTCCCGCCACCATATAGGGAGATGCATGCATGGCCTCCGTAATTCGGATGACCGCCCTTTGGGTTGGCTCATCCTCAATAAGTTCCGGGGATGCAAGCTTCATATAGGCTGTAGCCAGAGCACGAAGCGGCATGGCAAATACCGGTAGGCCGCAACCATCGGTTCCCAACCGGATATCAGAGGGAGCCAGTCCGGCCAAATCGGAGACCGTCTGAAGGATCTCCTGCTGCAGCGGATGTTCCGGCTGATCGTATCCCGTCACCGGATATCCTGCCATCTGGCAATAGGCCAGCATGCCATAATGCTTGCCGGAGCAATTATGGTACCATTTGCTCTTGTCTCTCCGCTCTCGCAGAAGAGCTTCTTTATTTTCCTCATCCAGCGGCCAGCTGGACGCGCAAACCATGTAAGCTTCGCTAATATTCACCTTGCGGGCAAAGCTTTCCAATACTTCTACGTGAGCCGGCTCCGCCCGATGCGAAGCCGTCATAATCGCGATTTCCTTATCCGTCAGTCCATAATGGTCAGCAAGTCCGCCGCGGATGGAGGGGATCGCCTGCATCGGCTTGGCCGAAGAGCGCGTAAATGCGACATATTCCGGATCTCCCGCGTAAGCATGAACGCTTCCTTGTTCATTAACAATACATATATGTCCATTGTGGACGCACTCTAATATATCCGCACGATATTCATTCACTAATACAGTGTCCATGTTGAATAACTCCTTCTATAACCGTCTGTGACCGTATTCCTGCCTTAAAAAACTCTTCATGTGTGGTACCTATATTCCTCGCTTATTCGAGGATTATTGCAAATCTGTATTCAGTATAGTACAAAAATCTGCAAATAACAGCAGGCTAAATTCCGTAGGGGACGGACACTTCATTTTATCTCCCGTTTCATGCTGTCCTGTTTCACGATGTGCCCTTAGGTTTAATTACGAGATAAGCAAGCCCACTCGAACAACATTGCTCTTTAAAAAGGAGGCGATCGTATGTGGGGAATCATCATCAGCATCGTAATGGCAATCATCATCGGGATTATCGGGGATGCACTGGTTGGTCATGAAATGCCGGGCGGAATTATCGGATCCATGATCGCTGGTTTCGTGGGCGCATGGCTCGGACCATGGCTCTTCGGAGCATGGGGGCCTGTCATTGGCGGATTTGCCATTGTGCCCGCTATCATCGGCACAGCTATCTTCGTATTCTTGCTCGGTCTTGTTGCCAAGCTATTTAGACGTACAGCCTGATTCTCGTGTCTATATTCTTTTTATATTAACTAAAAGGAGTGAAAGTTATGAATCACACAGAACAAGAACATCCAGTACAAAGCGGTTCCACATTCTTCAAAGGTGCTTTCATCGGTGCCTTGGTCGGAGCGGCAGCAGCTCTGTTGTTCGCTCCAAAGCCAGGCCGCGAACTGCGCGGGGATTTGTCCGAGAAACTGAGCATGGTAACGGATAAAACCAAGGAAGTTGCTTATACCGTAGGCGATAAAGCTTCTGAACTGGCCAAAACCGTGGGCACCAAAACCTCCGATGTGATGGCCACCGTGAATGAAGGCCGCCAAAACATTATGTCCAGCGTCAAGGAAGCATCGGCGGACGTGTCCAGCGAGGTTTCTAATGCATCCAAAGACGTAAAGGATCAAGCGATGGATACCTCTTCCGATGTCAGCCGTGAAATAAAATCGACAACGAATGTTTAATTCGTGAGGTCACGAATAGCCAGCTGACACAGCTGGCTATTTTTGTGCCAGATCGTGACAGTCAGCTTATAAGCATCATATGGATTGATAATTGAGATGAAACGGCGCATCTGCCTAGAAAGCGGGGATATCTCATGAGTAAAGCGAACCCATATCATAGCGGCTCCAGCTTCTCGACCCGAAGCGGCGATCGTTCGACACGACGCGAGGAGCCACGAATGGAAACCGAAACAAGTAAAGAAAGGCGCTCCCGGGAGACGGATAATATCCAGGAGCATCCCTTTGAACTGCGACACGAAGTAAAGAAACTGAACACTCGTCTGGACAAAATTGCCACCACGCTGGAGAAATCCGAAATGAAGGACATGATCGATCATTACATGAATCCCAAGAAACGCATCATCGCCAACCTCACAGCCGGACTATCCCGGGGGCTAGGCTTAACTCTTGGCACGGCACTCGTGCTGGGTCTTCTGGGTTACATTCTCAGCTTCTTTGTCAACGTACCGATGATTGGAGATTTCATCTCGGATTTGCAAGGATATATTGATCAATCCAGATCCTAGTGTGTCTTTAATTCATGAACACGCCCGGTGCCTTTAGAGGTCACCGGGCGTTGTGATCATTCTTCCTGCCATTCATGCATATCCTTCGTACCTTAAAGGTTTTTGTTGCTGGACTTCACTTGAAGCAGGTCCCCCGTCCATCCCTTCGCACGCATCCAAAGATACATCCCCCCGGTCCACAGAAGGGTGAAGCCGCTGATTGCCGTAAATCCCCAGAACGTCTTAATGGCGGGCAAATTCTCAAAATTCATACCCCATATGGCTCCGACCACGGTTGCCGGCGTGAGCACGACCGTAAAAATCGTCAGGGTCTTCATAATTTCATTACCACGGAACGCAGAGATTGCATCGTCTATCGATACCAGCGTATCGATTTCACGCTCATAATGATGAATCAGCTTTTCCATTCGTTCCACTCGATGAAGGAGCTGTTGAAACGAGCGGCTGCTATCCAGCTCGCCATGATACCCTTCCTTTGCTGCGGCGATCAGCTCCTGAAAAGGAATAAACAGATTACTCCACTCCAACAGCTCAAACCGGGACGACAGAATACTGTCCATTAAGGACCTTCGGTTGCGCGTACGCATATCGCTTTCAACAAGACGCAGGTTATGCTCGAATTGGTCCATTCCCGCATGGTAATAATGCAGAATGGCCCGAGCCAGCACAAACATGCCGTCGACAGGCTTTTGGCATTGATGAAGCGTGGAAGCTCTATCGGACTTAGCCATCACGCTTCGGGTATGCTCATCCAAATTGATGGTGATCAGCACTTGGTGGTCTGTATAAAAATAGAACTGTTCCGACTTGTAATGATCGGCATCATCCGTAACCTTATAAAGCATGGTTCCCATAATGACCGGCTCCACCCCATCCTTGAATCGGACGGATAAGTAGTTTCTTTCCTTTAACGTCGATGCCAGATCAAACCATTCGGCTGTATAAGGATAGCACGTCCGAAGTTCACCGATCCAGGAGGATTGCCAGTCATCCGTTCGAACATCGTACCACTTCCATCCCCCTGCAAAAGTATAAATATTCTGACCTTCCATCCTATCCGGCCCCAGCATGTTTCCTTGCCACTCCCTTCTATAAATACGAATCGTAGGTTCCAAAAAGGCACGCTTTCCTGTAATGGAGGAAGCGTGCCTTATGTTGCTATACGTCTGTTTCTAAGAGGCTTGTCCATATCAGTAAGAAGAATTGGACATGATCTGCTTCAGTTTTTCCGTTGCCCGCTTCTGGATACGCGAGACACTCATTTGCGACACGCCTAACCTCTGAGCGATCGCTCTCTGGGACTGTCCCTCCTGAAATGCCAGCAATAGCACCTTCTGCTCTTGCTCCTTCAACTGGCTCATCGCCTGCTGAAGATCCATGCGCTTCTCAACGGAATCAAAATCATTTACATCCGAACTGATTAGCTCTCCAAGCGTCGCTCCGGTTTCTTCCTGAGATAAAGGGGAATCCAATGATACATAATGATAGCATTCACGTCCGGCTAGCACTTCAACCGTTTCCTCAACGGAAAGATCCAGGTAGGATGCAATCTCATTCACATCGGGAGATCTCTCCAGCTTCACCATTAATTCATCAATCGCTTGCTGAACTAAGGCACCCTTCTCCTTGATTCGTCTTGGTACTTGAATGTACCATGATTTATCGCGGAGGAAGTTTTTCATATGCCCGATCATGCTCTTCATGGCATAGGGCTCAAACGGAATCCCCAGGCTGATGTCATATTGCTGCAGAAGGCGAATTAATGCCATTTGGCCAACCTGATACAAATCCTCATACAGGTCGGGCCGATTTCGGGCAATCTTGCCTGACGCCATTTTAACCATCGGTTCATATTTCTTAATCAGCACCGTCGCGATATCGTTATCCTTCGTTTGCTGATACTGTTCAATTAAATGAACGGCTTCATCTCTGGACTCTTGGGGAGTCGCCTTATCACTCATACCGGCTCCTCGCTTCTTGCGAGCCGCTTTGTCAGCGTAACCTCGGTTCCCTTTCCAGCCTGGTTTGTCACGCTTACCTCATCCATAAGCGCCTCCATCAGGTAGAAGCCTAGTCCTCCGATTTGGACCTCGCTGAGATCTTTATCATGAAGTGTACGGTTGCCAACCGCTCCCACACTGTCGAAACTCTCCCCTTCGTCTCTGACCGTAATGGATAGCGAATCGCTGGTCACTTGAAATAAAACCTCTACCATCCCGCCTTCCTGACTATAAGCATACAAGACCGAGTTATTACAGGCCTCCGATACCGCAACCTTCATATCTTCAATCTCTTCATAGGAAAAGCCCATCTTGGAAGCTATCCCGTACAGATTCAGTCTTACAATATCCACATATTCAGCACTGGCAGGCAAATTAAGCGTTACTCTTTGTACATCTGAATTCATTCTTTTCGATCCTTTCCTATTGGGAATTCTTCTTACGACTGAAAGAACTTCGCAATACCCGTCATATCGAACAGCTTTTGAATTTGCGGCGGAACTTCCTCGACTGCAAAGCGTGCTTCCATGCCATGTCTGGCTTTCAGTATCGACAGAAGAATACCAATACCCGTGCTATCAATATATGTCATGTCCTTCATGTTGACGATCAAGTCTACTTCGGAATTGCCGACAAGAGGCTCCATGACTAACCGAAAATCCGGAGCGACGGACAGATCAAGTTCACCGCTCAAAAATACCGTGCATACGCCCTCGTTCATTTGGGTCTTAGCATTGAACTTATCATTCGTTTTTGTATTCATAGACACTCTCTCCCAATCATTTGTTTTCCCTTTACATAACCCGTTATCTGGCTTGTTGAAACAGGTTAAGAGGGTTGTAGACACGCTAATATATGGAAACCGATTGCTGCGCTAACCGTTAATGATGCGAACAGGGCTTGGGGTGATATCCCATCCTTCCGGTTCTACCGGTACATACCGGGATATCAGATGCTTCACACAGCTGATTTTGACCGGCTTGCTGATATATTCATTCATGCCAGCGTCAAAGCAGCGCTTCTGAATCCCGTCCATCACATTAGCCGTCATCGCAACCAGAACGGGAGCCTCAGCTTCCGGCTTCATCTGGCGGATCAGACGCGCTGCCTCCAGGCCGTCCATTACCGGCATCTGCAAATCCATGAAGATCATATCGTAGACTTTAGGACCGGCAACCATCTCAACCGCCTGCCTGCCGTCCTCCGCCATATCCGCTTTCATCCCCATCTTTCCCAGCATGCTGTCCATCAGCTTTCGATTAATCGGATGATCATCCACAATCAGGATGTTTGGTTGCCTCTCCCCATGCACACGATATTTTGCCGAACGCTCCTCTTCTCGGAGTCGATGATACTCTTCCTCATGCGTATGAACGCAGATCGAAAATACGAAGGTGGCTCCCTTGCCTTCCATGGACTCAACCGCGATCTCTCCGCCCATCATCTGTACGAGCGATTTACAGATCGCAAGCCCAAGTCCTGTTCCGCCGTAGCGCCTTGTCATCGAGGAATCCAATTGAGAAAACGGCTTGAATAGCCGATCAAGTTTCTTGGATGAGATACCGATCCCCGTATCCTTCACTGTGAATTCAAGGGTTAACCGGTCCTCTTCAGCTTGGGCAAGCGAAACAACCAAATACACGCCGCCCTCATTCGTAAACTTCACGGCATTGGATACCAGATTCACCAACACTTGACGAAGGCGTCCCATATCACCGAATATGATCGCAGGAATATGATCCTCAATGTAATACGTAAGCTCCAGATTCTTCTTGGAGGCTTCTCCGGAGAACAAACCAAACACTTCCTGAACGCAGGACTTGAGATCGAACGGATATTCCTCCAGCTCCATTTTGCCTGATTCCATCTTGGAGAAATCCAGAATGTCATTAATGATGTTAACCAAGGCATCCGCGCTGTTGCGGATAATCGAAGCGTACTCCCGCTGCTCATTTTGAAGATCGCTGTCCATCAGCAAATCAATCATCCCGATGACGCCATTCATCGGCGTGCGGATCTCGTGACTCATCATCGCCAGAAACTCCGTTTTGGCTTTGGCGGCAATCTCCGCCTCTTCCTTGGCCAGCACAAGTTCTTGATTAATCTTTTCAAGCTCCTGGGTCTTCTGGTGCAACTGCATGGACTGAATTTTCAGCCTCTTATTGGTCCGGTACATATCGACAAAACCCTCGATCTTGGACTTCAAGATTTGAGGGATAAAGGGTTTAACCATATAGTCGATTGCCCCCGCAGAGTATCCTGCAAAAAGATGCTCCGCGTCCTTGCTGTTCGCGGAAATGAATATAATCGGAATATCCTTTGTCTTGTCTCTCGCCTTGATCAGCCTTGCTGTTTCGATACCGTCCATGCCGGGCATTTGTACATCGAGAACAATCACGGCAAAATCATACTTCAAGAGATATCGCAAAGCCTCTTCCCCCGAAGTAGCTTTAATGAGCGTGTATTGTTCGCTGTCCAGAACAGCTTCGAGTGCAAGTAAGTTTTCAGGGCGGTCATCTACCAACAGAATATGAATCGGTTCGTGAAACCCCATGATATCCTCCTACAAAACTTCTATTTAATCTTCCGGTATATTTTCTCCACCCGGTCCAGCGTCTCATAAGCTTCACTATAATTCGTAAAGTGTATGGACTCTTTAGAACCCAGTACGAGAATACCAAAATGGCTTAGACTCTCGTGAAATAATCCATGTACGTGATCCCGCAGCTGATCATTAAAATAAATCATGACATTCCGGCAAAAGATCACATTAAACTCGTTAAAGGAACGGTCTGTTGCCAAATTATGCTCGGCAAATATCATGTTTTTCTTCAAGAACGGTTGAAAAATAACCGAATTGTACTTCGCTGTATAGTATTCGGAGAACGAGCGGGTACCGCCCGCCTCCATATAATTCTTGGTGTATTGCTTCATGCGTTTGATATCGAATACGCCTTCCTTGGCCTGCTGGAGAGAACGTGAATTCATGTCTGTTGCATAAATCCGGGATTTCTCATACAATCCCTCTTCATGAAGCAAAATGGCCATGGAATACACTTCTTCTCCGGTCGAACAGCCGGCATGCCAAATCCGTATATAAGGATACGTACGAAGCAATGGAACTACCGACTGCCTGAATGTCAGGAACAGTTTCGGATCCCTGAACATTTCAGTAACCGGAATCGATAGATTATATATGAGCCGTTCAAAACAAGAACGGTCGTGAAGTACTTTATCCTGAAGGGCTGAGATTGTGGATACGCCCTCGGCATGAACATGATGCCAGATTCTCCGCCTCAATGAGGGAATAGCGTAATTGCGAAAGTCGTAACCATAGAATCGATGAATACCTTCCAAAAGAAGCTCAATCTCGATCTGTTCCAGCTCACGTTCGCTTTCCTCTGTTAACAACAGTTGTTCTGATTCCATATGGTCACTAGATGACATTACGCTTGCACCGCTTTCCCCGTGTTTATTTGCTACTTGTACTTTACCCACAAAAGCAGCTTACGAATACAACCAAACCCTCATAAGCGAAAGAAGTTGCTCCGTTTGTATCGGCTTCTTCATATAATCGGAAGCTCCCGCTTCAATACATTTCGCTCGATCCTCTTTCATGGCTTTGGCTGTCAGGGCAATAATCGGCAGTTTCTCGAATTCCGGCATTTCGCGTAAACGTCGCATCGCTTCATAACCGTCCATCTCCGGCATCATCATATCCATTAACACCAGATCAAAATCCGGATGTTCCTGAAGCAGCTCGATTGCTTCCCGGCCGTTCTCAGCGAAGGTAACTTCCATATGGTATCCCTCCAGCACGCTGGAGAGAGCAAACACGTTGCGGATATCATCATCCACCAGCAGAATCTTCTTACCTTCAAACAGCTCTTCCTTGTTGTGCAGTTTCTGCAGGATTTTACGCTTATCTTCCGGCAAATCAGCCTCGACCCGATGTAGGAACAGCGTCGTTTCATCCAAAAGCCGCTCTGGCGATTTCACGTCTTTAATGATGATCGATTCCGCATATTTGCGAAGCTGCATCTCTTCCTTCGAATCAAGGTCCTTGCCTGTATAAATAATGATCGGCAGATCCACCAGGTTCTCATCGTCGCGGATCTGATCTAGCAGCTCAAAACCTGTCATGTCCGTCAGCATCAGATCAAGCACCATACAATCATAGTGCTGTTTGTGCAACTCACTGAGCGCTTCGGCACCTGTGGATGCCGCCGTAATCGATACATCGTCATGACCAATCAATTCAATAATGGAATTCCGCTGAATGTCATCATCCTCGACAATCAGCAGATGCTTCATCGATTTTTCCGTATAGGATTCGATATGCGTAAACGCGCCTTCCAACGCTTCTCTGGATGACGGCTTCTTCAAGTAAGCGATCGCTCCCATCATTAATCCTTGCTTCACTTCATCCACGACCGAAATGACATGCACTGGAATGTGGCGCGTAACCGCAGAGCTCTTCAACTCGCCCATGACAGACCAGCCGTCAATAACCGGAAGCTGGATATCCAGGATGATGGCATCCGGTTTGTACGACTTGGCCATCTCCAGACCGATATCCCCCTGCAATGCAACCAACGCCTTGAAGCCGCGTCCTCTGGCCATATCCATAAGAATTCTGGCAAACTTCACGTCATCCTCAATGATAAGCAACACTTTATCTGTCGGTCCGAGCTGGTTGCGATCGTCATCCACCTGTACGGACGGCTGAACCTCTTTCGTAATCATCTTTGCCTTCGGCACGATCAGATTACGCTCCGGTGGTGCCTCAATTGCTGCGGCTGCCTGCTGTGTACCTTCTACCAAATCCGGAGGACTAGCTGGCAGGAAGAGCGTGAAGCAGCTTCCCTTGCCTTCTTCCGATTCAACCAGAATGCCTCCGCCCAGTAGACGGGAAAGCTCGCGGCTGATGGATAAACCAAGCCCGGTTCCCCCGTATTTACGGCTGGTTGTGCCGTCTACCTGCTGGAACGCTTCAAAGATCAGATCCGTTTTATCAGCCGGGATACCGATTCCGGTATCTCTGACAGCAAAGGCCACATAATCCGCTTCGGCATTCAAGTAAAGCGGAAGTTTCTCCTTGTCGGCCTTCTCCACATGCAGCTCGACAGAGCCGCTATTGGTAAATTTAAAGGCGTTCGACAACAGATTACGAAGAATTTGTTTCACACGATGGCTATCCGTGACAATGCTCTGCGGAATATCTGCACCAATGTGCACACCCAGGTCAATATGCTTGCGCGATGCAACGGCGGCAAAATTCTGCTCCACAAAGGATTCAATATCCGGAAGCTGAACATCCTCATATTGGATCTCCATTTTCCCTGCATCCACTTTGGACAAATCGAGAATCTCATCAATCATTTTCAGTAGATCGGAGCCCGACATGTAAATAGTCTGTGCATATTCAATCTGCTTATTGCTCAGATTTCCATCCTTATTCTCCGACAACAGCTGTGATAGTATCAGCAGACTGTTAAGCGGGGTCCGCAGTTCGTGGGACATATTGGCCATGAACTCCGACTTATATTTGGTTGTAATCGAAAGCTGCTTCGCTTGCTGCTCAAGCTGCATTCTCGCCTTCTCGATTTCATCGTTCTTCTCTTCCACTTCCTGCACCTGTTCCTCAAGGGCACGCGTCTTGGCAACAAGCTCGGTATTGTAATGCTCCAACTCTTCCTGCTGGCGCTGCAGCAAGTCCTCGGAACGCTTGAGGGCATTGGTTTGCTCCTCCAGATTTTCGTTCGTACGGCGAAGCTCATCTTGCTGGGTCTGCAGCTCTTCGGATTGAACCTGAAGTTCCTCGGTCATGGCCTGCGATTCGCGCAGCAGCTGCTCCACCCGCAGACGGCCTGTAATATTGTTCAGAAGGATGCCAAGAGATTGGCTCAGTTGAGATATTAGCTGCTGCTGTAGTGAGGTTGTTTCCTCAAAGGCAGCCAACTCCATAACACCCAACACTTCATTTTCAAACAGAATCGGATAGATCATGACCGATGCTGGCTTCGATGATCCCCATGCGGATTCCACCTTCATGTAATCCTCCGGTGCGCTTTTCAGTACGATCGGTTTCTTGTCGAATGCAACTTGACCAACAAGCCCTTCCCCGATCATGAAGGCAACCTTCGGCTCTTCGCCGCCTTCATGGGCGTAGGAACCTTTCATCTCCAACTTATTCGGATGTTTGTCTTCTTGACGGATATAGATAGCTCCATAATGAGCACCCAAAATCGGCGTGAATTCGCTGATGAACCGCTGACCGACTTCCTCCAGGGAATTGATCCCCTCCAGCAGCTCCGTGACTCTGGCCATATTCGAGTTCAGCCAGGACTGATCACGCTGCGCCTGGAGATAGGTTTCCTCGATACGCTGCTTCTCGATAATGTCTTCCGACAGGTCTTTAAATACCCGAGCCACATCGCCAAACTCATCCTTGGACGTAACTTTAATACGACGGATCGCCTTCAATCTGCCTTCGCCAAAGCTCTTCAGCATCATGGAGACCACGTTGATGCCCCGGGTAATGCTTGGGAGAATCCATAGAATGACCAGCATTCCGATTAACAATCCGCCAGCCATGATATAGATGAACATTTGGACAGAGCGGTCATATGCCGCTTTTGCTGCTGTTATTTCATCATTGATCTTCTGGTTCTCATAACTGCTAAGCTCGTTCAAACTCGTCAGCATCTCTTCCTGGACAGCTTGTCCAGTCGAGCTGCGTAGCAGATTGGCCTCTGTTGCATTGCTCTTTGCCAATAGTTCCAATGTCTTGTTTTGATAAACGATATATTGATTCACCGCACGATCAATCCGGACTAACAATTGCTGCTCTTCGGCGGCATTTGCACTTTCCTTGATCGCTTTAAAATACGCCTGAACTTGTGTTGTCATCGTTTCCAGTTCCTGTTCGGACACAGCGTACGTGGACTGGTCATTACTCAGTATCATATTCGTAAGCTCACGCGCCATATCGTTGACCTCTCCGCGCATTGCGCTGGAGTTTCGTACCTTTTGATAGCGCTCCTGATAGACCTGATCCATCTGGTCTTTCATATAAGTGATTCGGTCATAACCAATCAAGGTCAGAACCAGCATGAGCGCCAGTAAAGTCGTAAAACCAATGACTAACTTGCTCCTAAGCTTCATTGATTGGTTTCCTCTCCTTTTTTAAGAGATATCCAAACCAGGCATTTATCGTCCTCTCGCTCCTGCGATGGATCATCCACAAAATATTGCTCCTTCATTTCATCTTCTCGCCAATGATGAGGGCCACCCAAATGTTCCTTCAGATAATCCAGCTTCTCGTCATGACCACCCTCTATCAGCTCGAGCAGGCCATCCGTATACATAACCAAATGTCCTTCGCCTTCATACTGAAAGCTTCTTGGCTCCATATCTTCGATCCGGTCGAATAACCCCACTGGGCAGCAGCCTTGATCCAAGGTCATCACATCCCCGCTTTCCTGAAAGAAAAGAGCCGGAGGATGGCCTGCGTTGACATAGTCCACCCGCTTCAAACGGGTGTCTACAACAAGATAGATCGCTGTAAAATAGTACTGTATCAGCTGTTCGCCGAGGTTTAACTGATTGAACCTGCGGTTCAATTCCTGAACCACCTTCTCCGGTTCGACATAAGTTGTTACCGTGTCCTTCAGAACCGAAGCGATGAACATGCAAAATAGGGACGAAGTAATCCCGTGTCCCATCATATCCAGCAGAATCACGCCATAACGGCCTTCGCCAAGCGGGTACCATGCATACAAATCCCCCGCCAGCTCCGCTGAGGGCTGGTATAACGCATGAATCTCAAGCTGATCATCTTCAATTGGTGAGCTCAAAACGGCATTCTGAACCATGGCCGCAAGCTTCAATTCAGCTTGGACCCGCTGTTCCCTCTCAATATGCCAGTCTTTCTCATGCTTCAACCGGAGCGCCAGACGAATCCGTGCCATAAGCTCCACCTTGTTGATCGGCTTCGTCACATAATCGACGGCTCCGGCATCCAGCGCTTCCGCCAGCTTCTTGGAATCCCCGACGGCAGTGACCATAATGATCGGTATATCTTTCAAATGCTCATATTGCTGTACAATACGGCAAGCTTCAATTCCATCCATCTCGGGCATCATCATATCGAGCAGAATCAAATCGATATCCGCTCTCCGGGGATGCAGCTCACGGCTGCGATCGCCAATCCCCAGATGTTCCAGCATTTCCAGGGCTGAAGATGCAGATAAAGTATTCTGATAGTTTTCCTTTTTTAAGATTTCTCGAATAATAATGACGTTAGTCGGATTGTCATCTACGATTAATATTCTCATTGCCCTCTCCCTTAACGTTACGGATTATACGATAGAAATCCTTTTCCTACTATTATACTATAATAACCTTCTGATCTATTGCTATAGAAAAAGGCTCTATGTCTTGAATCTTCCACCTTTATAAGGTTTATGGAACATTCTTTTAAAACATAGATAAGGAATGAGACGTCCAAGGTCTCATTCCTTATCTATGTTTTAAGTCCTATAACGCCTACTATTTGATGCTGCCATAAGCTGAGTTTTCGATGCTATATCATTCATCTTTTTTAGCGATGACGAGTACTTTGCCCAGGTCCAGCTGTTTCTCATAGAATCCAGCCTCAGCCTCCGTGAAGCCAAGCGATACGATTTTGGCGCGGAGCTCATCGCCGCGGGACCGGAATAAATTCGCAAAGGCGTCAAACACGCCTTCTTCCTTGATGCCTACGTTGTTGGCATCGGATGCATCCACGATCCGGCTTGTCTTGTCCGAATCATGAGCCAATACATAAATCCGATCCTGATCGTAACCGGACTGACGCAGGTTCTGAACCTCCTGAACCGCTTGTGTACCGTTCTCAACGACTTTGGCATATGACTTCGTATTGGTAAATTCCATTGTGAAAACCTCCCCTAATAGTGTAAAACCTCAGTAGGTTGTAGTCCATTTGTTATTAACCTGATTTCTTAAGGTTGAAACAAATTTACCTCGCTATAATCGAAAAACAAATCAATTCCTGTAATTTCACCGGAGTTCCGGTCAATAAACACCTTAAGCGCATGATGGTCCTCAAGGTACACATCCCCGTCCTCCGCTTTAAAATACGGTTTACCCAGAGATGCCCGAATTTGATTGGTTGTCATACCTATACGCTGGTCTTCAACCTGAAAGGATGCGGCAGAGGGCTTCACATGAACATATTCCGTGTAGCCGTTGCGAACCCCAA
Source organism: Paenibacillus sp. ISL-20 (assembly GCF_018613005.1). Classification (NCBI taxonomy): domain Bacteria; kingdom Bacillati; phylum Bacillota; class Bacilli; order Caryophanales; family Paenibacillaceae; genus Paenibacillus; species Paenibacillus sp. ISL-20. Next base: position 43,661 of record NZ_JAGGRD010000059.1, on the reverse strand, counting down.
CCTCCAAATCTTTGTAATCCAGCTTGGTCATTCCGGTCAGCTCCTCATGCTCCATTCGAGCCGGTGCTCCCAGCTTGCGAATGACATCGCGCTTGTTATCCGTTAACGAAATCCCGTTTAAAGTTCGATAGCTCTCCGTAGAGTTGTCGCTGGTCTGTGCTTGTCTAACATCCGATGCGGCATGAATAATAGGCGGTGGCGACATCCCGGCAGAAGGCTGCGGCTCTGCCACAGCACCTCCACCTCCGGAGTAAATCAAGAGCCCTACCATCAACAGTGCGACATTCCACATGCGACCTCCTCCTTTCTTCAGCTTGCAGAGCTATACCCGGGCTTGGCTTTTTTACATTTATCTGGCTTTTTGACGACGAAAGCTGTTCCACAGACCAACCGCTGTATCCACGTAGGCTAACCAATTCCGGCCGCGTGACTTTTCTTCTTCTTCCGTATGCTGGTATACCGCATCATAGGACTGGAATGTACGATCCTGAGCCGTCAAAGGCACTTCCGTACGGGCAGGCTGCTCTTTCTTCTGTTCCATCCGGGATTGCTTAAAGCGGCTAACCATGCCGGAGGATACCTGCTTCACGGCATAGGTGACCTCGCTTAAAGCTTCTCCCAGATTCTTGACGGTATCCAGCACCGGATCAATCTGTCTCATCTTATGCTGAACATCCACCGCAATATCGTTCGTATTTCGAATGGTCTGCTTCACTTCATAAGTCAATTCGTCCACCGTCTTTTGGACATCCTGGAGTGTTTCTGTTACCTTTTCGAGCGATTGTGTCGCAGCCTTTAATGTCTTGATTAAAAAGAAAACCAGAACCGCAAATGCCACGGCAATAATGGCAACACTGATTTGGGTTAGCATACGTTGTCCCTCACTTTCAAGTATGTTGGTTTCGGATACGCAATAGTTACCCTATCCCCCAGCTCACGAAACAAAGGAACCATTGCCATTCATGCCATGGTTCTGCAGCTTGTTTCATCCTCTGCCGCCACGGTTAAAGAACACTACAAAGGGCGCTGTAAAGGGCGCTGTGACAACCGCCGACAGCTCCCTACCGAGCTTCAAATTGGGTATATGCCGCTTCTTGGAGCCTCATGAGACTACTTGCTATATCCAATAAAATCGATAAAGAAAGCAGGGTGAATAGGATGTTAAAATGGTCTGTAATTTTTCTAGTTGTTGCACTGATTGCAGGGATCTTTGGCTTCTTCGGCATCGTTGAGGCTGCAGCCAGTATCGCGAAGGTGCTGTTCTTCATCTTCGTTGTCCTGTTTGTGATCTCTCTCTTCACCGGACGCAGACGAAGTATGTGACGCTGTCACATACTAAAGGCCATGCATTGAATATACACATTTGGAAATAAAAAAAGGGTGTCCTCCGTTTGATAAACGGATTGGACACCCTTTTTATGCGTTATGCACTGCGCAAAATCGGATTAGGTTATATGTTCGTTCCTGCAGCCTCCTGATTTCCTGAGGTCTTCGGCTCTTCCGCCGGTCTCGTCTTCTTAATAAAGAAAGCCAAGATCAAGGAAGCGACGCTGATCCATGTGGCAATAACAAAAGCATAATTAATGCCGTAAATGGTTGCTTCGTTACCCAGCTTGAGCAGGTCGGCCTGATTCTTCGGATCAAATAGTCCCGATTGCATCAGGGCTTCCCCTTTGCTCTCGGCCTGGGTGGACATTACGGTAACAAGAATCGCCGTTCCGATCGAGCCGGAAACCATGCGGAGTGTATTCGACATGGCCGTACCGTGGGCGTTCAAGCTCCGCGGGAGCTGATTCAGTCCGGCCGTCTGGATCGGCATCATGAGCATCGACATCCCGAACATGCGGGCCGTATAGAGGATCATGATATGGTTGTAAGACATTGTTTCGGTCAAATTACTGAACTCCCACGTCGTCAGGACCGTAATCGCCAGACCGATAACAGCCAGCCATCTTGCGCCAACCTTATCAAAGATCGCTCCCGTAATCGGTGACATGATCCCCATCAGAATAGCGCCGGGAAGCATAAGAAGTCCTGATTCCACCGGCGTGAATCCGCGAATCTGCTGCAGATAAATGGGCAGCAAGATCATGCCGGCATACATCGCCATCGTGACAATAACATTAATAAGGGTCGTCAACGTAAACATGTTATATTTGAATATCCGGAATTCCAGCATCGGATTGTCGGCCTTCATCTCTCGCCATACAAACAGGATGAGGGAAATCGCACCTACCACCAGGGTCGTAACAACCGGCGTGCTGGACCAACCGTCATTCCCGGCATCACTGAAGCCGTACAGCAAACCGCCAAAGCCCAAGGTGGACAAAATGATCGCGATCATGTCCAGCTTCGGCCGGCTGACCTCGGTAACATTTTTCAGGAAGAAAACTCCGATTAGCGTAGCTATGATCGAGAAAGGCAGAATCATGTAGAACAGCACACGCCAATCATAGTGCTCCACAATATATCCTGAAAGCGTAGGTCCGATAGCAGGAGCAAATATCATGGCGATCCCCATCATCCCCATCGCCTTGCCGCGATTCTCAATCGGGAAAATGTTCAGAAATACAACGGTCATAAGCGGCATCAAAATACCTGCACCTGCAGCCTGAACGAGGCGTCCGGTAAGCAGGAACGCAAAATTGGGGCTGACGGCACACAGCAAGGTGCCAATCGTAAACAGCGTCATCGCACTGATGAACAGCTGCCTTGTCGAGAAACGCGCAATCAGATAAGCGGTAACGGGGATCAAGACCCCGTTCACCAGCATAAAGCCTGTGGTCAGCCACTGGGCTACTGTCGGTTTAATGCTCAAATTTACCATGATGCTCGGCAGAGCAACATTCATCAATGTCTGGTTAAGAATGGCGACGAAAGCGCCAATCATAAGTGCAGCAATGATAGGGCCTTTCTTAACAGGCTCGCCGGGGCGAGCAACGGTATGGGTACTCATGTGCAGCCTTCACTCTCTTTCTAAGTAAAATCATACATATAGCATGTTAGTTCTATGTGGACATCTGACCCTGGATAAACTCAACATTGGTCAAAATTTTGCGATATAGGACACTCAACTGCTTAACCTCTTCGGCCGTTAGAAAACCGTATAACAAATCGCTCAACTCGGCACGTTTATTGGCCAGCTGTTCGATCAGTTCCCGCCCAAGCGGCGTAATCTCCAGATGGATAACTCTTCGGTCGGCTGTATCCCTTATTCGGCGTGCGAACCCACCTTCGATTAATTTATCGGATATGCCTGTAACCGCTCCGCATGTCACATGAATGGAATCGGCCAAATCCGACAATCTCAAAGCTCCCTGTTCATGAAGCATCTCCAAGGCGGTATACTGGGTTCTGCCTAGTTTAGGAAATCCCTCCTTCTGCCATTCATGATGCACAGTCCGAACCATCTTCTTAAATAGCATCTCCAACTCCAGAATTTCATTCCGCATGGACATGTATTTTTTACACTCCTTTAAAAGGTCCAGCACTCCTTCAACAGAGACAGCCTTCTTTGCCTCTATATACTTTAGTACTAAAACATTTATTTCTAAACATTTACTGATTATAGTGGCGGATGATTATAGTGTCAATGTTTACATATGTATTTTCTTCATAGTTTTTTTCTGAAAATAATGGTATCTCTTGAAAATCACAAAAAAAGACCCAGACATTCTTCCCTTGTCTGAGTCTTTAGCCTAATCCCTTGCTTTACTTAAATAGCGACGGAATGGACATCCAATCCATGGTGAAGTTTAATTCCAAGCCATCGGACAGAAACTTCACATTTTTCACAGTTACCAGATCCGGTAAATAGTCTTTGAGCGAAATTTGAATCGGGTCCAGTCGGAACATATTCAAAGGGATCTCAACTCCCCGAATCGTAGTCGATTCATGTGTCAGGTGAAGATGGCTTCCCTCAGCCGACATTTGAAAGCGCAGCACAGCCCCAAAGGGAAGAATCCCCCATTGCCCGTTCATACGGGCTGTCATTGTGGTGCCATTCATCATGAAATCGGCGCCTGTAATATCTACGCCCAGGTCATGGGTGCTCATATATTTGACCATGTTCTTCTTGCTGAGTTCCCCGACTTCTTCTGTGCTCAGCAGCATGCGGGTATCCCGATTTGATACCATGGTCATCAACTTGTCCTTAAAATCAACGGAACGGTATCGCATGTCCAGAGATTGCGTAGGATAAACAAACCAGACCAACGCACCGATAATCACAAGCAGAAGGACAAATATACCCAGCAGGAAACGTCCGGCTCTTTTTTTTCGACGTACCATTCAAAGTCCCTCCTCCCATAGGATATTCCTGCAGTAACAAGGCTTTTCCCATCTCCAAAGTATATAGGAATCCATGAAACTTGTCACGATTTGAGAATTTACCCAACTTTCTTGGTTCAAAACATCCAAATCGTGGTTATTACGATAGTGTCAAATTAGACTTCGGTCCCAAGGAGGAATTATTCCATGAAAAAAACACTAAGCATTACTGCAGCCCTAGCACTCACCCTGTCCCTGACCGCCGTAGCAAGCGCAGACCCAATTAACGGGACGGTATCTGACACTTCAGAGACGGTATCCGAAACTTCAGGAACGGTATCCGAAATTTCAGGGACGGTATCCGAAACTTCAGGCCCGGCTCCCATCTCGACGACAGAGCCTGTTATCAAACCGGAAGAAGTCGTGCTGGTGCCTACACCTATGATCGAGATTGCGGAAAGAACCTACTTCTATAACGCTCCAAACGGCGAAAAACTTGGTGCCTTGGCTTCGCAAAAAATCGACACAACCGGTAATCGAACAGGTGTCGTGCTTGGCGGGGAATGGGTTGAAGTTTATACATGGCTCGGTAAAGCTTGGATTTATGTAGCGTAATCGTGTATGACTGCCGGACTTCATGATCCTTCATGTATCCTAGCAGGTTAAATGGCAGGTCAAGATGATCTTGGCCTGCCATTTGTATACGTACCTCTTCGGGCTCCCTAGGACGATCCCTTAGGCTCCACATGAATGTGGACACTCATAATATTGTGAATCTTCTCCATCTGTTCTTCGATACGATCACTGATCCGGTGACCCTCCAGAACACTGATATCCGGGTCCACCTCGATGACAACATCCACCAGCACATGATTGCCGTGAATTCGGGCCTTCATGTCTTTAATCCCCTCGACACCGGGCGTACGGGCAATCGTACTGCGCAAGTCCGACAAACGGTTTTCATCAAAGCCGTCCGTTAGACTATAGGTACAATCTCTGAATATTTCCCAAGCCGTTTTGCAAATAATGACACCAACCGCTACTGCCGCTACGGTATCCAGCCAGGGCAGGCCGAATTGAGCGCCGATAATACCAACAGCTGCCCCCACACTGACAAGTGCATCCGATAAATTATCCTTGGCCGCTGCCATGAGTGCCTGGTTATCGATTCGCCGGGCAAGGTTCCGATTGTACCGGTATACGCCAAGCATGGCAACGGCACAGATGCCGGCCACGCCGGCAGACCATAAATTCGGTATTTCCTTAGAGCCTTCAAAAAATGAACGAACGGCTTCAACCAGCACTTGGATACCCACAACCGCCATAATAAATGAAGCAACCAGAGCCGCAATCGTCTCCGCCCTTAAATGCCCATACGCATGATCGGAATCCGGCGGTTTCTGGGAAATTCGCAGTCCGATCAATACGGCGAGTGATGCCACAATATCTGTCAGGTTGTTGAAGCCGTCAGCAAGCAAAGCACTGGATGCAAATAAGTATCCACAGAATATTTTAAACGATGACAACACGAGGTAGGCGGCAATGCTGATCCAAGCCCCGCGTTCCCCTTGTTTGATGTTATCATAGGCATTATTCACTTTACACGTCTCTCCTTTGCTTGCTCTTTTGCAGGCCACAAGCGATATCCATCACTATCCATATTTAATCCTAGCAAAGGTCATTCGTGTGGGTCTAGAGAAACATAATTGCTTTCGATCAAAGAACCATGGGCGTAGAAAATGGTATTAATCATTGTTACCCTTGCCGGGCGATTTAAAAACGAATAGAATGAGGACAAGCGAACACAAAGAGGAGGGTGATACTATGCCCGAGAATAACAATGAGTCACGTAAAGTGAATTTGGCTGATGCAATCCGGCAAAAGCTGGAACAAAAGAAACAGCAAAACTCATCCGCGAACAAGCCCGGACAATTCCAGGCTGGTTCAGCGCAAAAAATGAAAAGCCAAAACAATAAAAAACCAAACAACCAGCGTCGTCGTACCGGCGGTTCGTAGAAGAGCCCGTCCGTGCATAACGCAAAAAATGCTGCACCTCCCGTACTTGGAAGGTGCAGCATTTTTTTAATGGATCGTGCGAGATGAAAGCTCGCACCATCATCTTCGCCGTCGTATCCTATTTCTTAAACTTCAACCGGGTACATGCTTTCGCGAAGTCCCTTGATCTCTTCACTCTCAAGATACTCATCATAACTCATACTGCGGTCGATGATGCCATTTGGCGTAATCTCGATAATTCGGTTGGCAATCGTCTGAATGAACTGATGGTCATGCGAGGTGAACAGAATCGTTCCGTCGAAATCGATCAGACCATTGTTGAGTGCCGTGATGGATTCGAGATCCAAGTGGTTCGTCGGCTCATCGAAGATGAGCACATTCGCGCCGTTCAGCATCATTTTGGCCAGCATACAGCGAACCTTCTCGCCCCCGGACAATACGCTTGCTTTCTTCAATGCTTCCTCACCCGAGAACAGCATGCGGCCAAGGAATCCGCGCAAGAATGTCTCATCTTGATCCTTGGAATATTGGCGCAGCCATTCCACAAGGTTGATATCAACACCGTCAAAATAAGCTGAGTTGTCTTTCGGGAAATACGCCTGGGTGGTTGTTACACCCCAGCTGTATTCACCGGCATCCGCTTCGGTTTCTCCTGTAATGACCTGGAACAGCGTCGTTTTCGGCATACCGTTCGGTCCAACAAATGCGATTTTGTCGCCTTTGTTTACAACAAAGCTGACATTATCCAGAACCTTTTCCCCATCCATCGATTTGGTGATGCCATCAACCGTAAGCAGCTGCTTGCCCGCCTCGCGTTCAGGCTTGAAATGAAGAAACGGGTATTTACGGTTCGAAGGACGAAGATCCTCCAACGTAATTTTATCGAGCTGTTTCTTACGGGAAGTCGCCTGCTTCGATTTGGAAGCATTCGCCGAGAAGCGTTGAATAAATGCCTGCAATTCCTTGATCTTCTCTTCCTTCTTCTTGTTGGCATCCCGTTGAAGTTCAAGCGCCAGCTTACTGGATTCATACCAGAAGTCATAGTTGCCGACATACAGCTGGATTTTACCGAAGTCGATATCCGCAATATGCGTACACACCTTGTTCAGGAAGTGACGGTCATGGGATACCACGATAACGGTGCCTTCATAATCCATAAGGAAGTTCTCGAGCCACTGAATCGATTCCAGGTCCAAGTGGTTGGTAGGCTCATCCAGCAGCAGGTTATGCGGACGGCCAAACAATGCTTGCGCCAAGAGAACGCGTACCTTCTCATTACCGCTCAGCTCCGACATTTTCTTATCGTGCAGCTCACGTGGAATGCCGAGACCGATCAGGAGCGCTGCCGCATCCGGCTCTGCATCCCATCCGTTCAGCTCTGCGAATTCGCCTTCCAGCTCACCCGCACGCATGCCGTCTGCTTCAGAGAAATCGGATTTCGCATACAGCGCATCCTTCTCTTTCATGATGTTATACAGCCGGGCATGACCCATAATAACCGTCTCCAGGACTGGATACTGGTCGTATTCATAGTGGTTCTGCTTCAGAACCGCCATCCGTTCATTCGGTGTCATATGAACCTCGCCTTGGTTCGGTTCAATTTCACCGGAGAGGATTTTTAGAAATGTAGACTTACCCGCCCCGTTGGCGCCGATGAGGCCGTAGCAGTTGCCCGGGGTGAATTTTATATTGACATCTTCAAATAGTGCTCGTTTGCCATAGCGGAGCGTTACGCCGCTTGTACTGATCATTAAGCATTACCATCCTTTATCACTATTGGTTTCAGCACATTATAGCATAAGTACGACGGTTATCGAAGCTTCTGGACGATATAAAACGGTTTTAAACAAATATAACCTCCTGCTTGCGCCCTTTTCAAAGTGCACAGGACAGGACGCTGTCGATCAAAAACTACTTTTTCTAGTGTAATAGAAAAAGCCCAACTGAAAATGGGCCCGAGAGGTTATAAAAAACCTTCCGGGCCTTCTTTTGGTAGTCTATGGTGTATGAATCTTTCCGTCTTATGCATTTGCTTGATCAGAATCGCTTGTACGTTTCAGTTACGATGTCACGCTTCTCCGCTCAGGCTGAACCTTGAAGGTCTCTCCGTACTTTAATACGCGAATCCGCTCCTTGGCGATCCCCAGCCGCTCGCGTTCCGCTTCCATCCTATCCAGCGCTTCTCTGGCCGTATCGTCTGCCAGCTTGAAGGTGCCATAATGCATCGGAATCATCGTCTCGGCCTTCACGTCCTGGAACGCCTGCAGCGCCTCTTCCGGATTAACATGCTGTGACGTCATGAACCATTCCGGCTCATATGCCCCGATCGGCATCAGAGCAAGGTGAATGTTAAAGCGTTCTCCGATCAGCTTAAAACCCTCGAAATAACCGCTGTCTCCGGCAAAATACAAATTCGGCGGAAGCAGGCGGGTGCCGTCCTCAGCGACAGGTTCGTTATCGCATGGCGATTCATCGGAAGAACCCGAATCCCTCTTCCCATCCTGCAGCACGGGCTCCATCACGAATCCTCCCCAATGGGATGTATTCGTGTCAAATGGCGTACGCCGAGTCCAATGCTGTGTCGGCACAAAGGAGAATTTAACGCCCTTAATGGTTGCGGATTCCCACCACTGCAGTTCGATCACGCGGCGAAAGCCTTTGTTGATCATTTTGCGACGCAGACCAACCGGTACGATGATCGTGGTGTCCGCACGGTACAGCCTACGGATCGAGGCAACATGCATATGGTCATAATGGGAATGCGAGATTAAAATGATATCAATCGGGGGGATCTCATGAATGGGAAGTCCAGGTTCTCCAAGGCGCTTATTAAACCCCATTCTCCGCGCCCATACGGGATCAGTCACGATGTTCAAGCCTTCATATTGGATGAAGAACGTAGCGTGCCCGATCCAGGTAACGGAGGTTTCGTGCCGGTTGCTATGCAAATACTGAAGATCCGGCGTCAGGTTCGGAATGCAGTAGGAATAATCCTTCTTCTTCTGACGACGTTCGTCGCGCCACTGCTTGAATTGTTTAAGTGTTTTATCCGTGCTGACGTTATCGATATTGTTATAGCGAATTTTTGGCATGCAGCCTCCTCCTTCCATTACCCTGTATTTTACCCCGTATTGACCTCTCCGCTCAACTTTGCGTTTGTTGTTCTTTTTACACCGAATGATTCGTGACGAAACAACCCGCATTTGCCTTGGACCAGAATCAATCCGATGGATCTTTATACTTGACGACATAGATCGCCATAAAGGCTACAGCAGCCAGTACGGTGAGCAGCGGTGCTATGAATATGCCGAAGTCCTCCACTTGCCTCACCCCTTCTTCGCGGATTTGCCGCGAATGTAGTTCGCATCGAACAGAAACAATCGCATCAGCAGGATCAGGGAAGGAACCAATACGCAGAAACCCAGGATAAATGCGGTAATCAAAGCGATCGCCATCGTATCGTTGGTAATACTCTCATGAATATGGATGTAATCATAGAGAACATACGGCAGATGCGAGCGTCCATACCCATACCAGGCAAAGGCAAATTGGAGCATAACCATGATAAAAGCGATGCCGAGCCGGATTCGTTTCCATACGAGATACACCGCAATGACAAAGCAGATGAACGAGGCGATAAACATCCATGCGATATCCAGCATCTGCCCAAAATGCACCGGGTTCTGATGGTTGATCTGGAAAAACGCGAAAACCGAAGCCAGGATCGTCGGTCCGCTCCACCCCAGTGCATAACCCCGGACCACGCCGAACGCTACCTCATCCCCCGCACGCTGCGCGTAATAGGACAGGAACATCGCTGAGATGTACAGAACGCTCACAAGTGCAAGCAGGATGACCGACCACGTGTACGGGTTCGTGAAAAACGTATACCAATGAAGCTCCACCTTCCCGTTGTCCATATAGATAATGCCACCTTCCGAGATGGCCAATATCGTTGACAATGCGGCCGGGATGAGAAGCCCCGTTGCCCCGTAGAGCCCCATATACACGATATTGTTCCCAGTCTGGCTGCCATACGTGTGATAGGCGTAGTAAGCGCCGCGGATCGCCAGCAGCACAAGAGCCAAGCTGCCCGGCACAAGCAGCGCGGTGCCATAATAATACGCAGCATCCGGAAAGAATCCGACAAGCCCGACCACAAAAAAGATCAGGAATACGTTGGTCACTTCCCAGACGGGAGATAAATACCGCTGGATGATGTTATGAATCTTGTTCTCGTGTCCAGTGAGCACGCTGTAATAGCTGAAAAATCCGGCACCGAAATCAATCGAGGCCACCAGCAAATAGCCAAACAGAAATGTCCACAGCACGGTTATTGCTACCATTGCATAGCTCATTTGCGGTCTCCCCCTTCGATTTCGAGTCCCAGCAGCCGGATTTCCTCTTCGGCGCTTTTATTCCGGAACAATTGGCTCAGCACGCGGATCGCGGATACGGATAGCACCAGATACAGGATAATAAACAGCACCAGCATCCAGCCGACGCTTGATGAAGTGGTTGCCGCATCCGATACCTTCATGTATCCCCGCACAATCCACGGCTGCCTTCCGATCTCGGCAAGGAACCAGCCCAGCCATATGGCTGACATCGATAGAGGCCCCAAAGCCAATATACTGAGCAGCAGCCATTTTGGATAAGGCCTTTTGCCAGGAAGTTTCTTGCGGAACATATACAGGAGCGGAATCAGAACGATCACGGCGCCGCTGGTCACCTTCAAATCGAAAAAATAATGCACTGACATCGGCGGCCTCTCATTCTCCGGAAATTCATTCAGGCCAACGACTTCCGTGCTGGGGCTGTTTCCCGCTAATATGCTTAGCGCATAGGGAATCTTCAATGCATACTTAATCTCGTTATTCTCATCCAGGAAGCCGCCGTAAATGAGCGGGGCTTGTGTCATCGTCTCAAAATGCCACTCGGCCGCCGCCAGCTTCTCGGGCTGGTATTTAGCCAGAAATTTGCCGGAGAAATCCCCGATCATCACGGTAGCCACTGCAAAAACAAAGGTGGACACGACAGTAAGCTTCAGCGCTTTCTTAAAGTAGATGTGCCTGCTTCCCCGCAATAAACTGAAAGCGGCTATGCTGGCCAGCGCAGCCGCACTGGTCGTATACGCTGACGCCAGCACATGGCTCACCTTGGTCGGCGTTGCCGGATTGAACATGGCCACAAACGGATTCACATTCGTAAATACCCCATCTACCAGCTCGAAGCCCTGGGGCTGATTCATAAAAGCATTCATGCTCGTGATAAAGAATGCTGACGCGGAGGAGCCGATCGCCACGGGAATAAGCAGCAGCAAATGGGTCCATTTATTTTTGAATCGATCCCATGTATAGAGATAAATGCCAAGAAAAATCGCCTCCACAAAAAAAGCAAAGGTTTCCATAAACAGCGGCAGCGCAATGGCTTTACCGGCTACACGCATAAAGGTGGGCCATAACAAGCTAAGCTGCAAGCCGATGGCAGTACCTGTCACAACGCCGACGGCCACCGTAATTACAAATCCCCGCGCCCAGCGCCTGGCGAGCAACGTATAATGGTTGTCCCCTGTCCGAATCCCCCTCCATTCCGCCAGAGCCAGCATAATCGGAATCCCAACGCCGATGGTTGCCAGAACAATATGTACAAACAGGGTCAAACCGGTAAGGATCCGGCTCATCAGTACGGGGTCCAGTGAAGACATCAGGTTCACTCCTCGGTTTCTTTATCCAAAATATTTCATATAGCGCAGATACCCTTTCACGGCGCCGTATAGCATAATGGCCGCAACAATAAAGCATACAATCGCAAGCTTTCGCTCCTGCTTCCTGTGCATCCGTCTGCCTAGCCTCCTTTAAGTTTCAGCCCTTCTGCAAGGGCGCGGCCCTTCCACACGTCATTCTCTTGAAACACACAAATGGCATACATCCAATCATTATCAGTTTTACAAACCTTTCCTCTTTTTATCCAAAGTCTGCTTATTTTGTTTGAATCCTTGCCATGATGTTTTTTCCTGCATGGAAAAGAGGTACAATAAGAGGATAAGGAGGCGAGATCAACCCATGAAAATTACATTTATTGAACCAACACCGAGCCCGAACTCCATGATGCTTCACCTTGACGAAACGCTGGAGTCCGGGATTCGCAGAACATATACACTGGACAACGAACGGTCGGCTCCCCCCTGGATCAGGCAATTGCTTCATATCCCGGGCGTAAAGAGCGTCTTTCATACCCTTGATTTCATCGCGCTCGACCGTAAAGGCAACGCCGATTGGCCTTCCATTCTGGGCGCCGTTCAGGAAATATTCGGTCAGGAGGGCCTTGCGGCCGGACTCCAAGAAGGTGCGGATGATATCGCTTTTGGAGAGGCTCAAGTATTCGTGCAGTATTTCCGGAATATTCCGATGCAAATTCGTGTCAAAAGCGGGAATCAGGAAGAACGCATTGGTCTGTCGGAGCGCTTCGCCAAAGCGGTAGCCGCGGTGGGAACCACGACGCTCATCAAGGAGCGCAAGCTCAAGGAGTACGGCGTGCGCTACGGCCAGCTGGAAGGCATCGCCCGTGACGTAGAGCAGGAGCTTGAAGCTGCCTTCCCACAGGAGCGCCTCGATAAGGTCGTTGCCCAGGCGATTGCCCACGGTGCCAGCGACGAGGATTTCGTTGAGCAGCGCCGGAAGCTGAGTGACGAGGAAACCGTTGCCGCGCTGCAGAATGAGGACTGGCGCGTCCGTTATGCCGCGCTGGATGCACTGGAGCCATCCGAGAAGCATATTCCGCTTCTCCGCCAAGCGCTTCGGGATCCGAAGATGCAGATCCGCCGGCTGGTCGTCGTCTACTTGGGCGATCTTCGCACCCCTGAAGCAATGGAACTCCTATATGAAGCCATGCGCGACGAAACACCGGCTGTTCGCCGTACCGCAGGCGATACGCTGTCGGATATCGGCGATGCTGCCGCTACCCCGGTCATGATCGAATCTTTGAAAGACAGCAGCAAAATCGTACGCTGGCGTGCGGCCCGTTTCCTGTATGAAGTTGGTACCGAGGAAGCCCGCTCCGCTCTGGAGGAAGCTGCCAACGATCCGGAATTCGAGGTTAGTCTGCAGGCACGAATGGCACTGGAACGCATCGAATCCGGCGAAGAAGCTGCCGGAACCGTCTGGCAGCAAATGGCCAAACGGAATCAATCGTAATTGTATCAGCAGGGCTACCTTCATACCGTAAAATTTAACCATTGCCTCTGACATGGGATGTGATTTATACTAGGACTCTCTTGTTAGAATTGAATATATAGATAGCCTCATCATTCCAAGATGAGGTAGAGGTTGCAGACATGATCAGTAGTTGTGCCGAGGCGAAGAGAAGCCGGTGAAGCACAGTGAAAGGCATGAATGCCGAAGTGCAGGGTATACTCTTGTATTCTGTGCTGGGGCCGTTGTCGAAAGAGACGGAACTGTCACGGGGCTTTCCCCGTGTTGAGCTATCTTCATGGAGGGTATGATGCGGATACGATAAAGACCGCAGGTATAATACCTGCGGTCTTTTTGTTCTTACAGGGTATATTTTAAATATCATTTCTTAATGTATAGAAGGAGTGTTCGATCTTGAATCGCAAAAAAGCACCCGCTGCTTCGCTGAAGCAGAGCTTTAAAGCCCGTCATATGACAATGATCGCCCTTGGCGGATCGATCGGTACCGGCCTGTTTCTGGCGAGCGGAACGGCCATCGCCTCTGCCGGCCCAGGCGGAGCGCTTATCGCCTATGCCGCGGTTGGCCTCATGGTTTACTTTCTGATGACCAGCCTGGGTGAACTCGCTACGTATCTTCCGGATTCCGGTTCGTTCAGCACCTACGCCTCCCGGTTTGTCAGCCCTGCCTTCGGATTTGCCGTCGGCTGGAACTTCTGGTACAACTGGGCTGTTACCATCGCCGCCGAGCTCGCGGCGGCGACGGTTATTATTAAATTCTGGTTCCCGGACAGCCCGTCATTTCTGTGGAGTCTTCTGTTCCTGGCGATTATGTTCGGCTTAAACGTTCTATCCGCCAAAGGATACGGCGAATCGGAATATTGGTTTGCTATCATTAAGGTGGCAACCGTCATTATCTTCCTCATCATCGGTGTCATGATGATATTCGGTATTCTTGGCGGTGAAGCCGTTGGATTCAGCACCTTTAGCCTAGGCGATGGGCCGGTACACGGCGGGTTCTTCGCGCTGGTCGGCGTGTTCATGGCTGCCGGCTTCTCCTTCCAGGGAACCGAGCTGATCGGGGTCGCAGCCGGCGAGAGCGAAAATCCGAGAAAACATGTCCCTAAAGCCATCCGTCAGGTGTTCTGGCGCATCCTGATCTTCTATATTTTCGCTATTTTTGTCATCGGCATGCTGATCCCTTACACCCACCCGAGTTTGCTTCAATCCGGGGTCGATAATATCGGAGTCAGCCCTTTCACGCTGGTGTTTGAGAAGGCCGGGCTTGCCTTTGCCGCATCCGTCATGAATGCCGTTATTCTAAGCTCCGTGCTGTCGGCAGGCAACTCGGGGATGTATGCTTCAACCCGTGTCCTGTATGCCATGGCGAAGCAAGGAATGGCTCCGATATGGCTGAGCCGCCTGAACAGCCGCGGCGTACCGGTTGCGGCTCTAATCGTAACCTCTGCCGTAGGTATGCTGGCCTTCCTGGCCTCCTTCTTCGGCGATGGCGTGGTATACGTGTGGCTCCTGAATGCCTCCGGGATGTGCGGATTCATTAACTGGCTGGCCATTGCCGTGAGTCATTACCGCTTCCGCAAAGCCTATGTCGCCCAAGGTAAAGACCTGAAGGAGCTGCCGTTCCGTGCACGCTGGTTTCCCTTCGGTCCCATCTTCGCCTTCCTGCTCTGTCTTGTAGCCATTATCGGTCAAGGCAATTTCAGCGGGGAGATCGATTGGTTAACGATCATTGCTACTTATGTCAGCATTCCGTTGTTCCTCTCCATCTGGTTCGGCTACCGCTTGATTAAGAAGAGCCGCGTCGTGCCATTGAACGAGTGCGATTTAAGCACGAACGTCAAATAATATAGACCAGACATACCAAAAGCAGCCTCCCTCCCATACTTGGGAATGGAAGCTGCTTTTTTTGATGCGGACATATTACCAAATAATCTGCACTCTCAGATCATCGGTGTTCTCAAACGCATGGTGATAGTATTTGATGGAGCCGAGATTGCTCTTCATCTGCAATTGCTGGAGCACATTCACAAGCTCTCGCTCGCTGCCATCGAACCGGAACACCAGCTTCTGGCTGCCTTCAGCCTTTGCAGCTTTAACCAATGGTTGGAGCTGTGTGTAGGAGCTGACGATGGAACGGGCATCATAGAGCTGATATTCCAGATCCCGTTTCAATTGTTCGTATACTCCGGCTCTCGAACGATCCTTTACGGCAAGCCCTGACAGCGTGTTGCGGTAAAGGGTGCTCGCCTTCGGATAGGATTTGACCCAGGTATGATCACGGCCCATCTGTTCATCCGTCCGGAGGTAGTACGTATAGGATACCTCGTTGTCGCGATCCGGCACGGGATCGTTCCACGTCGTGTCCAGATGGTACCATTTGCCGTCCAGAAGGACCAGATTCCAGGCATGGAGCTGGCCCTTCGGATTATCGGAGGCATAAGCCGTGCCCTCCACAATTTTGTTCTGGATTCCGGCTTCCTTGAGCAGTTTATGCGTTAACAGGGAATAGCCCTGGCATACTGTGCTTCCGGTGTAGAGCCCGTCATAGGCCGTATATTTCGTAAGCGTGGTATCGTATTTCAAGTTCTGGACAACCCAATCGTGGATGGCTTTCACCCTCTCATGATCATTCATGCCCGGCTTGATGATCTGCTTCAAAATGCTGTCGGCATTCTGGTTCACATAGTTCGTCTGCTCCACAGTCTCGCGATAACTCAACCGAACCGTGACATTGGCGGAACTGGATGTCCCACGATAGTCGTAGCTATAACTAGCAATGGTGTAATGAATATAGGGATCACTGGCCATTGCCTGATCAAGTGCATCTTTAAGCTGCGATTTCAGCGATTGGGTCTCCCCCTGGTAAACAAAACGCACCGTCGATTGCCTGTCGCTCATCGCTGTCAGCAGTTTCTGCTGAATCCCATTGACCGACTTCACGACCGCTTTGTTGGAGGTGGCATAGACATCACTGAGATTAGCTGGTTCAGGTACTGCTGCAACGGTTACCGCCAAAGACCCTATGAACAGTAATTTAACGATTGTTCCTCGGCTTCGTTTCATCGGTACACCCGCCCTTCATCTTCCTCATCCGTATGCACCATTATTGTAACACATAACATCAGGGCTTAAGGGTTCTAGTTTTGTCGACCGGGCACGAATATCAAATACTACCAATAAAATGAGGACAGGAAGGAATCGCTACGTCCCGCGAGCTTCGACATGCGAACCAGAACCTCTGCAGCCTCTGCACGCGTCACCTCACGCTCCGGCAAGAACTTGCCATCAACTGCCGGCAGAAGACTCAGCTTAAGAGCAATCAGGGCTGCTCCTTTGTTTGTGATGGCATCGGCATCCGATATCCCTTGCACGTCAGTTGGAAGGATAAAGGCTTTGGACAGCTTCTCATAATTCAGGATGCGGGTCAGCGAGCTTGCCAATTCATCCCTTGTCAGCTTGTGGTCCAGCTGCAGCGGGCTGTCCGGATCATAAGGGATCCAGTTCTGCCCGATCAGCACCTGAATGGCCTGGTAATACGGATGGTCCGGCTGCAAGCCTGCATATGGATCCATGGTAGATCTTCCATACAGCTGCTCATAGGACGGGCTTACCGAAGCCGCCACCAGCTGATACCATTCGCCAAGGGAAATCTGGTGATCCGGGTACACCTTTCCGTCCTTGTCCGGAACCAGCACCCGATATTTCACCAGCTCCTTAAGAGCCGCTTCCGCATAATGCCCCGCCGTATCGGTAACATCCGGAATATCCTTGCGGCTCATTTCGGGCATGATATCGCGCCATTCCCCGCTCTTGGCATCAAGCGGTACCGTAATGCCGCCGAAGGCCGCCTTTTTGTGTGTCGGATAATAAATCAGCTTAATGAAAGGTTTCATAATCTCATTACCGGTCATTGAGTAACCACCGTAGTAACCGTATTTCAACGTCAGATCAATTTCTTCCAGATATTTAGCTCTTGCCTGCTCCGCACTGATGGCCGGTTTTGCATCCGTTGGCAGTTTGGACAGGACGGCGTCCGAATTCACGCTAAAGCCCTGGATTTGCCCGTTGGCCTCCATCGTGAGGTTCAGGGAATCGCCCATGACGCGAATATCACCGACATAGCGTTGGAATGAAAATTGGTAGCTGAGGGTTTTAGTGTCTTTGCCCATTTTATCAACCGATGTCAGCTTCCATTCCTCGGCGGCATGCGGTACCAGCTTGCTTACCGTCTCGAATGCGAGATCCTGCGCAGCCTGCTGCGAAATCGGGTTCTTCACTTCCGCAGCCTCGGCCCGGTCAAAACGATATCGGTTGTACGAGTAAATCTGCCCGGTCCTGGCGTCCACCTCTGCGGATACCGTCTCCCCTCCGCCCATGGCGGAGAGCTTATTCTCGCCCCAACTTATGTTCCACGTCTTAACCTCGCTGTTGTTCCATCTTGTACCCAGTCTCTTGGATTCGGTCTTTAAACCAGACGGGAGCTTGATCTGCGATTCCACCCATCTGGCTGCTGCCTCTCCGCCAGCGAATGGAGCGGTGATTGGCTTAAAGGTTTCTTTGGATGCCGGAATCGCGCCGTTCTCAACCGAGGTAAGCCCGCTCTCTTCCCCTGAGAAACTAATGAACTTGCCTGTATTGGCATCCAGTGAATTGCCTGATTGATCATTAGGTATGTAACCTAAGAAATAATTGCCTTTGGCATTGTTATATAAATTATCAGGTACATAGGCCAGGGATACCTGGAACTGATCTTCAAACACTTTACGGATGGAGGCCTCATTTAATTTCGGTGTGGATGAAGGAAACTCCTCATTGATTTGATTGCGGGAATAGTTAATGGTATTGCCCTGTCCGTCAAGCGTAATCGAGATGCTGTTCACATCCGATTCAATTCCGTTCACCGAGGTCTGGAAATAAAACTCAAACCGCGGAGGGCTGAACAATGCCGTCTGCATCCCAAGATAAGCCTCATTCTCCTTAAGCTCACTCGTCTTCACATCCGATACATGGCTGCCGATCCATTTCAGTGCCTTCTCCTTGGCTGCTTCCCGGGTTAACACCGGTTTGTCGCTACCAGGGTTCATCAAAGAATGGGGGATATAAATGTTAAGAAGTTCCCCCGTGACCGCATTGACCTGGGCATTGAAGCCGGAGCTTGAGTTCCCTTTGGTCAGTACCATTTGCAGATCCCAAGCAAGCGCGCTCGATCTCATGCCATCATTCTCCAGGAACTGCACGTTCGACACTTTCACGTTCTTGAGCTCCGGGAAAGCCTTCTTAATGATGTCTTCCGCCTGCTTGGATGAAATTTTTGCGCCCTTCGGTATTTCGTTATCCGTTACGCTCTCCGAACCGGTGTTATCGCTGCTAGTCACGGTAGTTACCGTATCGGATACAACGATTCCGCTGCCCGGAACGGAATTGTCTCCCCATACCGGCTGTGCCAAACATAGCATGGCTGTAGCCGTAACCGCGCACACGGTCTTTTTTACCCTTACCTTCTTCTTATCCGATGGATTCACTTGATTCGCTCCCTTCCATTACTTGAACCTAACCATGTCTTACTTACACATGATGATATCCTAACAAGTGCCTGTACACGGCAGCAATGACATAACCAAGCTACCTAAATAATACCATAACTTGTCTATATATTCCTTATGTAGTAAGCTTCCAAAACATAACCTGGATGGTTAAGGATGAACAAAGTGTAACTATTTCGATCCCGCTTCTTGCGAATGGGGAATTCCCTTTCGAACACATCTTAACCAAGCCGCGCCGCTTCAACAAAAGCCGCAGTGCGACGCTTGATCTCCTCCATATTGCCGGACACGAGGGCATCCTGCGGAAGCAGCGCGCTGCCTAAACCAACCGCTGCCGCGCCTGCATGAAAATAATCCGTAAGATTATCCAACGTAACTCCACCCGTTGCAAGCAGCGGAATGTGATTCAGCGGACCCTGAAGCTCCCGGATAAATGACAAGCCCAGGCTGGCCATGGGAAACAGCTTCACGATCTCGGCCCCGGCTGCGTACGCCGCGACAATCTCCGTTGGCGTCATTGCCCCTGGCCATACATCAATTCCCTGCTCCAAAGCAAATTCGATGACGGAAAGATCCGTGTTCGGCGAAATCAGAAATTGAGCTCCGGCTGAGACCGCTTCCTTCGCCATCTCCACATCAAGCACGGTTCCCGCACCTATATATACAGCGCCATCATAGCGAGTACGCCAATCCTGGATCATATGTAAAGCACCTTCCGTATTCATCGTCACTTCCATGAACCGGATTCCGCCTTGGGTCAATCCTTCTCCTACGAAGTCCGCCTGTTCTCTCGTAATGCCCCGCACGATGGCAACGATTTTCTCGCGTTTGAGTTCAGCTGTCAGTTTCAATGTGTTTCCCCCATTTCTATTTACACTTCCGACACGTTCCTAAATCGCATGGGCCGCAACTTCAGCCTGCTTCAAGTATATGCGGTCCGAAGCGTTCACGCAAAAAAAGCAGGCCGGGAAAAATGTCTTCCCGACCTGCTCTTTAACATCTATAGGGTTATCCGCGGAATTCGGACAGCTCTGCGCCGAGTTCACGCGTGGCTCCGTATACGCTTTGATAGAGTCCAAACAATTTGTCATAGGCCTGAACCGCCTGCGGATTCGGAGAATACGAGCGTGCCGGCCGCAAAAACGCCTTTGCGCAGTCCTGAAGGCTTGCAAACCAGCCGCAGCCGTAGGCTGCCAGCATCGCCGCGCCCATAGCCGGCCCTTGCTCGCTTTCCAGTTTCACGATTTCAGCGTTAAACACGTCCGCCTGCATTTGCAGCCAGATCTCGTTCTTGGCGCCGCCCCCGATGGAAATGACGCGGTCGATCCGCCTGCCGGATGCGCGGAGGATATCGATGGATTCGCGGAGAGAGAACGTGATCCCTTCGAGTACCGAACGTGCAAAGTGGGGCAGCTTATGACCGGCGTCCATTCCGATGAAGCTGCCGCGAATGGTTGCATCCGGATGCGGGGTGCGTTCACCGACGATATACGGCGTGAACAGCAGCCCACCGCTGCCAGCCGGGATGCTTCCGATATCGCTCAACAGCGCGTCAAAGGAGACATCCGGTGCAAAGGTATCCTTAAACCAGGTCAGGCTGTATCCCGCTGCCAGGGTCACACCCATGATATAGTAAGCATCTTTCTCGCTATGATTAAAGAAATGGACCTTCCCTTCAAAATCCACCTCGCGTCGGTCCTCATAGGAGAGTACCACGCCCGATGTACCAATACTGCACATCGTCTGCCCTTCTTCGAGAATGCCGGCGCCGATGGCACCGCAGGCATTGTCCGCCCCGCCGGCAAATACCTTCGTCCCCGGCAGCAGAGCCGATTGCTCGGCGATCTCGGGCAGCAAGGTGCCGCACTCGTCGAAGGATTCGACCAGCGGAGGGCATAAGGTGTGCGTCAGCTGGAAGGCATCCAGAATTTCGGTGCTCCAAGACTTGCCCGCCACATCCAGCAGCAGCGTTCCGGCTGCATCGGAATAGTCCATCGCGTATTGCCCGGTCAGGCGGAAACGCACATAATCCTTAGGCAGCAGGAACAGGGCAGCCTGTTCGAGCAGCTCCGGTTCAAACTCCTGCACCCATAGAATCTTGGGCAGGGTGAAGCCTTCCAGCGCACGATTGCGTGCAATGCCGAGCAGCCTCTCCTGCAGAGTCTCCTCAATGCGACGGCATTGCGCTGTTGTGCGCGTGTCATTCCACAGAATGGCCGGTCGCAGCACTGCACCCTCACCGTCTACCAAGACCAGACCGTGCATCTGGCCGGAAAAGCTTAACCCCTCAACCTCGGATGGGTCAATGTTGTTTCCGTTCATTAATTGCCGTAACGACAATACCGTTTTGTCCACCCAATCCTCCGGTCGCTGCTCGCTGTAACCCGGCTTCGGCTGGCTCAGCGGATACGACTCCGAATGCTCGGCGACAACCTTGCCGCTGCGGTCCACCAGCACGGTCTTCACAGCACTGGTCCCCAAATCAACTCCGATAACGTATCTCATCTATATCCTCCTTCGTCTCCTCATGAACCGAACATGAATACATCCTTGGCACTTCTCCCCGGGCGCTTTCTGTTTGAAATAAGTACACCGGCTTCCCTGGAGGGAGCCGGTGAAGGTTTGGATTTCATTGTACAAGCGTTAAAGCGTGTATCGATTAATTGGCCAGAATGTACTGATTCAGAATCGCTTTCAGCATTTCTTGACGTCCGGATTCGTTCTTGCGCGGGGACTCGTTGTTCAGCGCGTATTCTGCAAGGGAAGCCAGTGTAGCCTTGCCAGATACGACGTCTGCGCCGATGCCTTCATTAAAGCTGCTGTAGCGCTTCGCGATGAAGTCTTCGAATACACGGTCTTCGATCAGCTTCGCTGCCACTTTCAAGCCTTTTGCGTAAGTATCCATACCGGCGATGTGCGCATGGAACAGATCTTCCGGTTCGAAGGACGGACGGCGAACCTTCGCATCGAAGTTCACGCCGCCGCGGCCGAGACCGCCGTTCATCAGCACTTCGTACAGCGTCAGTGTCGCGTCATAGATGTTAACCGGGAATTCGTCTGTATCCCATCCAATCAGCATATCGCCTTGGTTCGCGTCGAGGGAACCGAGCATGCCGTTGATACGTGCTACGCGAAGCTCGTGTTCGAAGGTATGACCGGCGAGCGTGGCGTGGTTGGCTTCGAGATTCAGTTTAAAGTGCTTGTCGAGGCCGTATTTCTGCAGGAATGCAATCGTTGTAGCCGCATCAAAATCATATTGGTGCTTCGTTGGCTCCTTCGGTTTAGGCTCGATCAGGAATTGGGCGTCAAAGCCGATTTCCTTCGCATAATCAACCGCCATATGGAACAGGCGAGCCAGATTATCCAGTTCAAGGCCCATATCCGTGTTGAGCAGGGTCTCATAACCTTCGCGTCCTCCCCAGAACACATAGTTCTCGGCGCCGAGGCGTTTGCCGACTTCAAGTCCTTTTTTCACTTGCGCAGCGGCATGAGCGTATACATCCGCATTGCACGTAGTGCCCGCACCGTGCATGAAACGAGGATTCGTGAACATGTTCGCCGTGTTCCAGAGCAATTTTTTGCCGGTGGACTTCATGTGGTCTTCAATCGAATCCACGATTGTATCAATGTTGCTGTAGAACTCACGCAGGCTGCTGCCTTCCGGTGCAATGTCCACATCGTGAAAGCAGAAATACGGAAGGTTCATTTTCTCCATGAACTCAAAGCCTGCCTCAACGCGTGCTTTGGCGAGGTCCATGCCGGAGTAATTGCCCCAAGGGCGAACCGCAGTGTCGGCGCCGAACGGATCCGAACCGCCTGCAGTCAATGTATGCCAGTAAGCCATGGCGAAACGGAGATGCTCTTCCATCGTTTTGCCGGCTACAACTTCTGTCGGATTATAAAATTTAAAAGCATAAGGGTTGGTTGATTGGCTGCCTTCGTACTCGGCCTTGCTAATGTTGTTAAAATAGGCCATGAATAAATCCTCCTATACCTTGTTAAGGTGTGGTTAACGCTTACAAGGTTATCCTATCATAGGATTTCCACTTTGTCTATTGGTTAAACAAAGTTATTACTTTTACAACTTTTTCGAAACCGATGCCGCCTGCTGTTAGGATGATTATCTGCTAAAGATCAGTACATCTCCGTTTGGCTCACTGCCTATGATTCCTCTAAATCCATATTCAAATGTTACGACGATGGAAACCACCGGACTAAGGATTCTGCGCACCCCGGCAGCGTTACGGGCTGTTGCAATTTCCGGGCTTTGCCCCTAGACTATGAGCATATCAAGTCTCCAAAACTTATAATGATCAGAAAGCAAGACTAAAAGGATGAATACACATGGCGAATATTACCGGTGACCAGGCTCTGGTCAAAAAAATAAATACCTCGATTATTCTCGATACGATACGGCAGCACGCCCCTGTTTCCCGAGCAAAAGTCTCCAAGCTGACCGGGCTGAACAAGGCTACCGTCTCTAATCTCGTACAGGAGCTGTGCAGCAACCACCTGGTCCAAGAGATCGGACCCGGTGAATCCAGCGGCGGCAGAAAGCCGCAGCTGCTGTTGTTTAACGGACAAGCCGGTTATGCCGTCGGCGTGGAGCTGCGCGTCAAGCAAATGACCGCCGTGCTTACGGATCTGGAAGGCCGGATTCTTGCCGAAGAAGATACCGCCCTTGAAGGGCATGATGTGGAATCGGTGACGCGGCTGATGGTTGGCCTGATTCATGGCCTGATGCGGCAGGCCCCTCCCTCCCCATACGGCATCATCGGGATCGGCGTAGGCGTCCCTGGGATGGTGGACGGTGACGGCACCGTCCTCTTCGCGCCCAACCTGGGATGGGACATGGTGCCGCTGCAGAAGCAGCTCGAGCAGGAGCTGGGACTTCCCGTTACCATCGACAATGAAGCGAACGCGGGCGCCCAAGGCGAGCTGCGCTTCGGAGCTGGCCGGGACGCCCGCCATCTCCTCTATATCAGTGCGGGCAGCGGTATCGGCTCCGGCATTATCATCAATGGCGAGCTCTATAAGGGCGCCCGCGGATATGCCGGCGAAAGCGGCCATATGTCCATCGAAGCCGATGGTCGGGAATGCACCTGCGGCAACCGCGGCTGCTGGGAGCTGTACGCCTCGGAGAAATCCTACGACGGCAAAGATGTCGTTCTTCCATCCAGACGGACGTCCGAGCTTGTTCATCATGCCGAGCTCGGTCATAAGGAGACCATCCGGCATTTCGAGGAGCTGGGACGCTATCTCGGCGTTGGCATTACCAATCTTGTCAACGGATTCAATCCGCAATCGGTCATTATTGGCGGTCCGCTGTCCGACGCGCGGGCTTGGATTGAGGATACGCTGCGACAGGTCGTTGCCCAGCGCACGCTTCCCTACCACCGTGAGCTAATGGAGATCCGGTTCGCCGAGCTGGGCAGCCGCTCGACCATGATCGGTGCGGCTTACTCCGCCATCTCGCAATTTCTGGGGCCGATACGGGTCTCCATGCCGATTCATTAAAATTGACGATATTTTGTCGTAATTAACACCCTGCATATTAAGGAAATTCCCGCGATTTTCCGCTATAATTAATCTCGTCCTGTAATTTAAATCACGATTCTCCTCGTGGAGAAACGTGTGATCGTTATACAAAAGGGAGAGGAAACGCTCAAATGACCTATGTAAGCACTGCGGAAATATCGGCACAAATGTTTGTGACCATATTGCTGTTTCTCCTAGTTATCGCACCTTTGTTCAGTCTCGCCATCATGCGTTTTTTTCAAGGCAAGAAAAAAGTCGGTTTCATTCTCCTCGGCTCCGGCGTGGCTGCATACGTCGTATTCCAGATCATCATGAGTCTGTTTTTTAGCAAGTGAACATGATCTGAGCGAACGTTGGCAGCATAGGCTCGGAAGCTAAAAAAGCTCCTTCCCTGATTCAGGGAAGGAGCTTTTTATTCATATCATGAAGCAAGCGATCGGCTTGCCATGACGCCTGATTAGATTAACCCTCCGGGTTCAACGCTTTGTTGAACTGGAGCTTGTTCATGCCAAGTATGCGGTGCTCGCCGATGATCGTGAGCGGTACTGCGCGAACGCCCATATCCCATACTTGCTGCGCGAATTCGTCGTTTTGCTCGATGTTGCGCTCTTCAAATTCGATGCCTTGATCGGACAAGAAGCCTTTTACTTGTTTGCAGTGCGGGCAGTTGTTCGAAGTGTATACAATCACATTTTCCATGGTTGGTCAGTCTCCTCTACTTATGATTTGGCTCTGATAAAAGCCCGTTCGATCTCTATCTATCAGTTTACAACACGACAGCGTTGTGTTCCAAACTCTCGATATATTTCTCCGCATCCATAGCTGCCATACAGCCGCTTCCTGCCGCAGTGATCGCTTGTCTGTAACGAGTATCCTGCACGTCGCCGCAAGCAAATACGCCTTGGATATTCGTCTCCGATGTTCCCGGGGTCGTTACGATATAACCGTTCGGATCCGTCGTAATGTTTCCGCCGAGGAAACCAGTGTTCGGATGATGACCGATCGCCACGAATACGCCGCTGACCGTGATCGTCTCTTCTTCGCCAGTCTCATTGTTGAGCACTTTGATGCCTTTGACG
This sequence comes from Paenibacillus sp. ISL-20, assembly GCF_018613005.1. Classification (NCBI taxonomy): domain Bacteria; kingdom Bacillati; phylum Bacillota; class Bacilli; order Caryophanales; family Paenibacillaceae; genus Paenibacillus; species Paenibacillus sp. ISL-20. The sequence goes on along the minus strand of NZ_JAGGRD010000059.1, from coordinate 18,005 downwards.
CCTGTCTCGTCCGCAATGACTTCCTGCGGTGTGCGGTTCAGTGCCCATTCGATTTTCTCGTTAGCGCGGGCGCGATCCTGCATGATTTTCGATGCACGAAGCTCCTCCCGACGGTGAATCAGCGTTACTTTGGATGCAAAGCGGGTCAGGAAGTTCGCTTCCTCCAGTGCGGAATCGCCGCCGCCGACAACAACGATCTCTTTGCCGCGGAAGAAGAATCCATCACATGTTGCGCAGGTACTTACACCGCGTCCTACATTATCCTGTTCTCCCGGAATGCCAAGGTATTTGGCCGTTGCGCCTGTAGAGATGATCAACGTTTCGGCAACTACCTCGCCCATACCGTCTACGTCCAGCTTGAACGGACGCTCTCCGAATTCCACGCTGTTTACCCAGCCCGTACGAAATTCTGCGCCAAAGCGTTCAGCCTGCTGACGCATATTGTCCATCAGCTCAGGACCCATGATGCCTTCGGGAAAACCCGGAAAATTCTCAACTTCGGTTGTGGTGGTCAGCTGTCCGCCAGGTTGCGGACCTTCAATGACGAGTGGGCTCAGATTGGCACGAGCAAGATAGATTGCAGCCGTAAGGCCGGCAGGGCCTGTGCCTATAATAACGGATTTGTACATATCGTTTCCCTCCTATATATGGAACGCTTAATTATAATCATTATAAATTAATATTAATTATGGTTATATCAGAGCCGTCTGTCAATATGTCACATCACACCCTCTCTGAAAATATTGTTAATCCATTCTTCATAAATCGCAATGAAAACCAATATTTTTGGGAAATGGACCCCTTTCTCCAATGAAGAAGACGATCTTGATGTTCTGGAAACGTTTACTTCGAAAATAATCGTACGCATAGAGGGGGTTAAATGAATGTAAGGCTACCAAGTGCCTCCCCCACTCTTTTAACGAAAGGAAGATGAATGTTTGATGAAAAAAGGATAACGTTGGCACGAGCCATAATGCCGAACTTAGCAGCGTAGAAGCTTGGGAGAAATCGAGAGCGACCACGGCCATTGAGAGCCAACCAAAAAACCCCCTTCTTCCCGAAGAGGAAAAGAAGGGGACTTTATCATTAACACAAGCACAGATTAGCGATGACCGATCGATTAACGGTTGGAATGCAGCAGACGAAGCCCGTTCAGTATAACCAGAATGGTGCTTCCCTCGTGACCGATGACGCCCAGCGGCAGCGCAACGCCTTGAATGAAATTGGCTGCAATCAGCGTCAAAATCACGGTGATGGCAAATATCATATTTTGCTTCACGATGCACTGAACCCGGCGTGCCACCTTGACGGTGCCGGCAATTTCATCGATGTTATCATTCATAAGCACCGCATCCGCTACCTCCAGCGCCGTTCCGCTTCCCGAAACGCCCATGCCGATGCCGACGGTCGCGGTAGCCAGTGCCGGCGCATCGTTCACACCATCTCCAACCATAACCACATGGCCGTAACGGGACCGAAGCTCCTTAATATGTGTAACTTTATCTTCCGGAAGCAAGTCGGAGAACACCATGTCTACGCCGCTTTGCTTCGCAATCACGTCCGCCGTCGCCTTGCGGTCCCCCGTCAGCATCGCTACTTTAATGCCCAGCTGTTGAAGCCGCTTAACGGCCATCGCCGCTTGAGGACGGACCGCATCCTGCAGAGCGATCATGCCCACGATACGGTCTCCCTTCAGGATAACGGATACCGTCTTGCCTTCGAATTCCAGCGTGTTCCGGATGGACAGCCAGTGCTGGCGATTCTCTTCAAGCGCGCTCAACTCCTTTTGCCCGGAAGTTGCACTTGAATGCTGATCTACAGTCGAATGATCCAGAATATCGCTTTTTCCTATTTTCCAGGTAATTCCTTCCACTTCCGCCTGCATACCCCAGCCTGTTATGGACTGCCCGTTCTCCACCTGCTGCAGCTCGGCCCCCTCTTTCTGAGCCGATTGGACAATCGCCAAGGCCAGAGGATGCTTCGACATTCTTTCGATAGAAGCACTGATGCCAAGCAATTCATGCCGATCCCAGCCCTCGCCTGCGATAAAATCCGTAACCACTGGCGTACCGAGCGTCAAGGTACCGGTCTTATCAAAAGCGACAACCGCCGTGCGTGCCATATTCTCGATATGGGCGCCGCCCTTGAACAATACGCCTTTTCTGGCGCGATTGGAGATCGCTGACAGCATCGCTGGCATGATGGAAGACACCAGTGCGCATGGGGATGCCACTACGAGGAACACCATCGCTTTGTAGAAGGTGGTATCCCAATCCCATCCCAGAACGGGAGTAGCCAGAACAATCAGGGCCACGGTCGCAATGACAACGACACGGGCGTATATCGATTCGAACCGCTTGATGAACCGCTGCGATTCCGGAACTTCGTTCTCCGCTTCTTCCACTAGCTTGATAATCTTGGCGAACAACGTAGATTCCGCCGATTGAGTAACCTCAATGTACAATACGCCTTCCCCATTCAAGGTTCCGGTAAATACTTCATCGCCTACGGACTTGTCGACCGGTACGGATTCGCCGGTAATCGAAGCCTGGTTGACCGAGGAGCTGCCACGATAAATTTTGCCGTCTGCAGGAATAAGCTCGCCCGGCTTTACCAGAATCAGGTCACCGATCTCCAGCTTGCTGATGGATACCGATACCATCTCCCCCTTCTCGATGCGCAGAGCCGTCTCCGGCTGCAGCTCCATCAAGGACGAGATATCCTTGCGGCTTCTTTCCATGGTATAACTCTCAAGCGCCCCGCTGAGGGCAAAGATGAAGATCAGCATTGCGCCTTCATTCCAGTACCCGATCGCTGCAGCTCCCATTGCAGCAGCAATCATTAGCAGATTCACATCCAGATCGCGCTCCTTCAGAAGGGTCTCCACACCTTCTTTGGCTTTTACCCATCCGCCGACGGCGTAGGATATCACATACAACACAACGGAGAGCGGCTCAGACCATTGGCTGGTCAGCCAAGCCACCAGCATCAGCAGGCCGCTGCCCAGTGCAGCCACGACCTCCGCGTTGCTCAGCAGGCTGCGTATATCCCACTTCCCAGGCTGCCGCGGCTCACGCGGATCGGCTCCATTTTCTATTGTCGATATGCGTCCAGTCGTCGTTTGACTTTGTATCCATTGCATAACCAATCACCTTCCTAGTTGAGAATGAGATCCATTATTACTACCCTTAAAATGACACATGCTGCCCCGGCTTGGCCGGAGCAGCATGCTAAATGAGAATGAGAATCATTTTTGAACTTATACAATTTATTTTCCTTCGTACAACTTTATATGTATCATACTCACTTCACCCTCATTTGTAAACCATATTTTTCACTTTTTTTAAATGCCGAAGAGTGCCTATCGGTGTTCCCTGATGATGAAGATGAACCTTCTACACGTAAAAAAGCCCTTGCGATCTCTCGCAAGGACTTCTCTCTATACAATCACTTATTTCGTAAAGCGCTCACATTCCATCAATCGACAATCGTCGAACATCTGCGGCGCATCTCCAGCCTCGCGCCGGTTATGCGAATGGCTGCAATCTCTGAGGGCTGACAGCACACCTCGTGTATGCCCTGTCGGTAAACCATCCGTAAATCTGTGGCAGCCACCCCGTTGATCCGGAGCGTTAATTGAGGTTTCGTTCGCCTAATTCGATGGATCATCTCTGAGAATGCCGAGACCCTGTGTCCTGCCTTATCAGACGATCCGGAATTCTCCGCCCCCTCTGAATCGAATACAATCACATCGGCCAAACGGGCAATCTCCGCTGCCGCTGCTGGGTTCATCCCGTCTCCGAACAGCGCCCCATAGCGAATACGCACAAAACGCCTTTGATCCATAAGGGTCTGCTCTGCCACTTCTTCAATAAAATTGTGAATCGATATAAAGTCATCCGAGTGCGCCGGACGTACAGCCAGGAGCTCTAATTGGCAATCTACGCCTTCCTCGCTGCACTGCTCCATAGCTCGGAACAGGGACTCTAGCTGAGCATCCTGCACTTCACGTATCTCCATCGTGTTGGAAAGCCGGGCATCGTGCAGCAAGCTGACCGCACATCGGGCTCCACCCGCCGCCTGAAACACCGACACCCAATAGCTCTTCCATAGCATAATGAGTCTCCGCCTTAACAGGGCGCTCTTCTCAGCGCTCCGCGAATTCAACCACGCCGTGTAAACCTCCTGCAGCAGGCCATGCTGCACAGCATCCTCCCCGCGTATCAGCCCAATCCCCTGAGCACCTTGCCTGATATCTCGTGCAATGGATTCAGGGTCTGCGGATCTGCTCATGACTTTCAGTCTTCGGTTCCTGTCACTCCACCCCAGCAGTCGGGTCAAGGAAGGTCTGGCCGTACCGTTATGCCGGATCCCGGAAACCCTGAGGGCTTCTTCAATATCGTCAGGTGATGCCAGTAACAGCAATACCTCCTCATGGGTGACTCCTCCTGCCATTGCAAAATGCTTCAGCAGATCCGTCTCGGGAGAAATCTCGTTTGCCATAATCTCCTCTGCACCGATGAACTCTTCATCTTCAAATCGACGCTCTCCCAATTCACTGCCTGCTCCCCATTGCCTTTCCGTCATGGTTATCCTTCTACTCCCTTTCACCTTGAATTGGATAAACGCCTCCTTACAGATTATTATGAAACAATTGGAAATATACAGCACATAGGATAAACACCGACTGAAAAATATCGGGAGAGAACGAACCAAGCTCCCTACTCTCTTTATGCAGGTTGCCTGCGCGAAGGTGGGAAAGCCTGTCCCTATCTATTTATCCTCATTTCACGGACAGGTTAAAACCTATACAATGGAGGAATGAATCGAAGACGCATGAAAAGGTAAGGGAGAGTTGAACATGAGAACTGATTATGATCATTGGGAACCGATCAGCGTATCGGATACCGTCAGAATTTTTGCTGAAATCCCTGCTCGTTGGTATATCGCCGGAGGCTGGGCTTTGGATTTATATTTGGGAGAGCAGACCCGGGAACACGGCGATATCGATATCCTGATCCTTCGCGAAGAGCAGGCAGCCATTTACGCTGCATTAGCCAAAGAATGGACGCTGTACAAAGCGGATCAAGGAACCTTATCAATCTGGGAGGAAGGCGAATATTTGCATTCGGTTGGCGATATATGGGTAAGCCGGAATGATGAAACCCCATTTTCATTCCAGATCATGTTGGTAGAAATCGAACAGGACCGTTGGGTTTATCGAAGAGAACCGTCGATCCGAAGACCTCTCCAAGATATATCCTTAAAAACAAACCAAGGAATTCCCTATCTGAAACCGGAGATACAGCTTCTATATAAGGGTGGCAGTAAGAACATTCGTGAAAAAGACGGGCAGGATTTAATCAAGGTGCTCCCCTGCCTTAACTCGCAAGCTAAAACATGGCTTACCTATGCGCTCCGTACGCAGTTTCCATCGGGTCACCCCTGGATCGATTACATCGCAACCTCGTTATAGCCGTCGAGGCGGACACACATCTCCATAAAAAAGACTGCTCCATGGTTTAGCCAAAATAACCGGAGAGCAGCCGCTGTCATATCATTGCCTTATCAGAATATGGAATTCACATTCAGCTCGTTTCACTTTTTATACTTGTCCTCACCGAAATCGATGTTCATTATCCGAGCGACCAAATGCGGTAAGTCCGTATTATTGTGTAGTCCGCGGAATAACTCAGATCCCGGTCCAAAAGCATACAGCGGAACATCCACACCCGTATGCAGATAGGTATTCCATCCCACGAGGGAACGTTTGCTGATGACATGATTTATAGCTTGCATAGCGTCAGCAGCATTTATAATTGCGGTTTCTTCCTCAGCCGTCACATCGATGCCGGCATAATCTTTGAGCACCTGTTTAACATTGCTTCTATCCTTCTTCAGCTCTTTAGTCATATAGAGTCCGGATGCTTGTACCTGCCGCAGCACCTCTAGGTTGGCGTCCGTTTGATCATATCCTCCAACCGACATTCCCCCGGTATCGTGATCACCGACTACTACGACTAGCGTGTTCCCGTCTTCTTCTGCAAACTTTCTGGCCAGCTCCACTGCTTCTTCGAACGATTCCGTGTCTTTCATAGCCCATGCGGCATCATTGTAGTGACCAGCCGAATCAATCTGGCTTCCTTCCACCAGCAGGAAAAAACCGCCCTTGTCTCCCCGGAGAATATCGATCGCTTTTCCGGTCATTTCTTTCAGGCTTGGTTCGTTCGTATGCTCCCGGTCCAGCTCAGGTGCCATGTCTCCGTCCGCGAACAAACCGAGAATTTGGTTTCCTCTTGCTAATTCCAGTTGAGTCCGGTTCTCAACTACACGATAACCTCTCTGTTTCGCTTCTTCCAACAGATTGCGGCTGCTTTGCTTCCCTCCCATAGTCTCAGGTAGAAAGAAAGCCCTACCTCCCCCTAGCAAAACATCTGCATTTTGCAGTTGCTGCTGCGCAATATCGCTTTCATCTTTCCTTGAGAAAACATGCGATGAGAACGCAGCTGGGGTCGCATCGGTAATGCTCGAAGTAGCTACGATACCGGTTGCCTTCCCCTGTTCGCGGGCCGCTTCAAGAATCGTCTTACGCTCAATCCCATCGGGAGTCCTCCCGATCATTCCGTTATTCGTCTTGTATCCCGTGGCCAATGCAGTTGCCGCAGCAGCTGAATCGGTGAGCGCGGAATCAGCCGAATATGTCCTTACCATGCCTACAATCATGGAGTCCATCACGGAAGGCTCACCCTTGTACAAGCGGTAGTTGGCTGCATAGGCAGGTGAAAATCCATCCGGAATCATAAAGATTACGTTTTTGGCCTTCGTACGAGAATTGGAGGTGGCTGCCTCCGCCGGTTGGTCAGCCTGCAAACCCAACATGCAGCATGCCAGCACAAGAGTCAGTATGGCAGCAGCTGAAAGCTTAACTTTCACAGTTCCTCACCTTCCTTAACGGGTATTCTGAAGCTGGAACCAAATATGAACGGGGCACATGCGAGCCCCATTTGCACACTGTTGTCTCAAATGGATTGATGCATGTCCTTGTTCGCTACAGCAGCAGCTTGCTCAGCACGTTGTCGTTGATACGGACTACATTGTTGTTATAATTGTTCCAACCCAGGCTGCCTGCCCAGTTAACTGAACCGACAGAGAACACAGCGCCGCCGCCATGAATATCAAAATAAGTCATGTCCGCCCGCACGAGCGGATTTTCGGTGCCCCCCTGACCTGGCGCAGTATGAAGCAGGTCTTCATGCACGAATTGGTAGTTATCGTCATGACCGGTCGATGTCGCCAGACGCAGCGTGTGCGGAGGTGTTCCGAAACTCAGATCGTAACGGTCGATCTCATCGCCAGCGGCTCCTCCGGCAGCATGTCCGAAATCACCAATGATCTCGTTTTCGCCGATACCGTCAAAAATAAACCCGGCTTCCGGTTTGAAGCTGTCATCTAACCGCCGGTAGCCGGTAGCAGACCCGCCACCCAAAGCGCTAGTACCTACACCAACAAGACGCTGGGGCACATAACCATGGTGACGCCATATACCGCCGGACTCTCCCGTCGTGCTGTGGAAAAGCTCGCCCGGGGGAGAGTCCGAAGCACGTGAACCGGCGTTACCGCGCCTTACTTCCAATAGTGACGGCCGGTCCGGATCGAGACTCGTCACCCAATAAAACCCGTTCCCGCCTAAATACATGACCCGCCCGCCGTTCGCTAAATATTGCTCCAGCGCCTTCATCATCGGTCTCGTCCAGTATTCGGGATGGCTGCCGGTGATCAGCACCTTGTAAGGGCTCAATAGATGAACTCCCTCATGATGCAAATCCTCGTCCGTAGCAACGTCATAGCTCTGACCCCGTTTTTCCAGCCAACCTGTAATGTACAGATCGGCGGAAAAGTGGCGTACAGCCCGCCAATTACGGTAGTGAGGCCGGATATTCAGAAGCGGTCGCAGACGGGAGGAGAATTGCACGCCGCTGCCATCGTTATGCAGGTCGTAGATGGAGTTGCCCACCTCGGGATGTTCATCCAAATAAACGTCCTGGGAAGGAAGAACGTAGTCCTCACCCAGATAGTCTTTGGCAAATTTAAACAGCCGTTCGTTCCCGTAAGCCAAATAAGTATTAGTCGGCGCAAGAAACAGAACGGGTGCACTTACGGTTCCTTGAAGAGGGCGAACAAAGAAAGGAATAAAGTCTACGCTGCCTTCAGCTTCAAGTTTGAGCGCATATATTCCGCTCGGCAGAGCGTCCGGGATTTTCCAGGAAAAATCAATCTCCCACTCGGCATCGACAAGATCATTATCATGAAAGTGAACAGCTGCGTATTGTTTAGGTGCGTGCCGGTAGTCCAGGTGTTCCCCAGTCCAGTTGTGACTGGTTACCGCTCTTGTGCCCCCCTGATGCAGGGTGCCGTGGTAGCCGCCTGCCGACCGGTCCTCAAGGCGTGTTGATGCAATATCGACGCTGAAATCGTAATCCGCAAGGGGAACAACGCCTATTCCGTCTGTGCCAAGCAGCACGTCCGGTAACAACTCCTCGGGTAGAAGCTCTCCCCAGAACCGGGGATTGCCGACTTTGCCATTGTAATGATGAATGGTGCGTCCCGGAGCGGCAGGGTCGGAATCCGCAGCGATCAGGACGCGCGCTAAGGCGACATTGCTGTAATCCAGATTTGCAGCAGCGGTATGAACTTGTAGGCCGTCATCCGCCTTCCACCCGTCCCGGCTGTTGACAAAAAGCTTGACTGCCTGTGTGCTTGCCGCATACTGAAGGACTACGGAATACCATATATTCTCCTTAAGCGGGATATCGGTGCGGACTGTAACGGATTGCCCGCAGCCCCCGGTTAGGGATAACGCCAGACGTCCGTCAGTTTCCAATGCCAGGGCAGCGCCGGATGTGCCATCTGCAGAGCGTGCGGACCAGACGGTCTGAATATAGTCATATACGGGAACCGTCGGGAAAATCCACAGCTGTGCCGAGAATTCGCCGCTCTGCATCCAATTTCTCGGCAGGGGCAGCTCGGCATAGGAACCTGGAGCCGTTATCTGCCGCCGCCCGGGATATTCACCTGCACAATCTGCCGACACCGGTTCTGTCGGCAAAAAAGTCGAGTTGTCCGGATCAGGCATTCCTCCGATTAAACGCACAATATTAGCCGTATATACCGAGCTTCCGGTATCAATCATAAAGTGCAGATCTTGACCGGGCTGGACGCTGAATTCATTCGTATACCCGATAATAGTTACAGGATTTGGCGCCTGCGGATCGGTCACATTCGCCTTCACATCTTCTTTGGACATTCTTACATTCCTCCCGTAGTTCAAAGTTTTTCTTTGTACAACGTGAATCGGTTCTGTTATGCCTGCCATGAATAAGATGAGAACAAACACCTGGGTTCCTTCCTCTTATACCGCATACAAGTTTTCGGAATTCTTCCATAAGTTGTATGAGATATAATAGAATTATAGCATGTAAATATTATGGTAAGAAGGCAAAACTTGTTATAATAAATAAAATCTACTGAATATTGGCAGTGATATCAATTGATCCTTGCATGATTATCCACCTGTTTTATTCAATAAAATGAAAAACACCATGACGAAGCAGGAATAATTCCCGCTTCATCATGGTATTGTGAGGATCCTATCTTCTGATGCCTGCTGTAATTCAGGAGTTCTCCCGTTTGCTTTTAATCACCCATTCCGTCAGGTTCTTAACACTGCTGATGGAATCCAGAGTCAAATCATCCTCGTCCACCGTAAAGTCAAACCGCTTCTCTAACTCCGCAAGCAGTCTAATAAATGTCATAGAATCCAATACTCCGGCCGTGCCGATTAAGACGGTATCATTATCAACAAATGACAACTGAAGCATTTTCTTAATTATGTCCGTAATCTCTTGTTCGATCGCATCGCGGTTCATCGTTCATTCTCCAATCTCGAGCCAATTAAATACTTTGTGCGGAAGCGGCAGTTGCAGTATGTAAGTGGATGCCAAGTCATCCGCAGCGGATTTCTTGAAGCCCAGCATTTCCAATAACAGTCTGGCCGGTAAATTTCGTTGTTTGCGCACCAATCGGCACCGTACAGCTTTCGCCATCGGCACCTCTTGTCCCAGCCGTTCAAGAACCGTATACAAAAATGCCGAAGCGATGCCACGGCCTTCGATCCGACAGGAGATGCAAAAGAGATCCAGATTGATTTCTGCGTCGACGATATTCACAAAACAGGTCCCGATAAGCCCGTGCGCGCCGAACCGATCCTCAAGCTTGGCTACATACAAATAGCGGCCGTTCTGCTTGCAATAGGAATCGACGAACGTCATGTCAATTCTCTCCAGCAAATTGTTCATCTGATTCGTACGATGGGACAATTCAACAACCCGGGGGTAATCCCTCTTCTGCGCTAATCGGATCTGCAGCTTCATACCGCATTCCTTTAAAAATTGCTCACGGCTTCCCTTGTGCTCTTTTTGGGCTTCTTCTCTCCTAGATCGCGCCTGCATATATTGACGCCGGTTCTCCGATTCCTCGGTCGCATGGCCGATCTGAAATTCGGGGTACTCAGGCAAATCCCGATATTGACGGGCGTCATATGTACGTATCTGAGGAGCATAATAGTTTATTTCAAAGCGTTCGAACGGATCATTGTCGATCAAAGCCAGCGTATCCAATCCAATGTTCAGTTCCTTCGCTATCCGTTCCATACTGAGCGCTTTTGAGTCAAAATGACACTGTGGATACAGAAAATATTGACCGACGCCCAGCTCCTCCAGCTTGCTTTTCACCTGGTCCCAGTTGTTGCGGCTGGCTATGCTCTGAACAATTCCGCGTCGGTCCAACGTATCGAGGACGTTTATTATCCCCGGCAGCAGTTTAATGCCTGCTTTGTCTTCTTTAAGCGTTCCCTGCCACAACGTATCGTCTAAGTCCCATACTAGACATTTAATCTTGGGGTCCATTAGGAAAGAGCTCCATCGTCAAATGTGTCGGCTTGAAGCCGTATTTCTTATATAGAAGCCGCATCGGCAAGTTGCTCACATGCACCTTACCTACGATCTGCGTAACTTCCTCGCTTCTGCAGTAGTTCATTCCCGCCTCGAAGAGCTCATCGACATAGGCGGTTCCCCGGCAGGATTCAGCAATATAGAAACTTTTGAAATTCGCATACGTCTCTTTGGTAACCGAGTTTTTACGCGGGGTTATCCACATCCAGCCTGAGACTTCCCCATCCACATCGAGAACAAGCATTCCTTCCCTTTCATAGCGAAGAGCCTTTTCTAGCTTTTTCGTATGAAATAGAGGATCGGTAATCGCATCTTCTCCGAATGAAATCATGGAGATTTCTGTCTCGAATATTGTAATAACAGGGATATCCTGGGGCTCGATTTCTCTAATCGGCATCGTGCTGTAACTCCAATCTGTATTCTTATGCGTTCTTTTTTTGAATGAGCTCGAAAGTCTCATAGCGGCAGCCCGGGCAGCCCTCTTTCTTCAGGTGCTCAATCGTTTGCCACTCCATTTGGAAACCTACTTCGGTCACGCGATTACAGCGTTTGCACTCGTATAATCGAACCGTACGTTTGACTTCTCCGGTATACAGCGCTTGCCTGTATTCACGCTCGATGCTTTCATGCGTCTCTTCAGTAGATTGTAACACAATCATCTGGCTTGTGTTACCAATAATTTCCGCACCGATATATTCATTGAAGCGAGGCAAGACACTTGTCACTAACAAGCCCATATTGGCAAATTCGCGCTGCATCGCCAAGGTGAAGTCAGGCGATTTGTGGGCGAACGACAGGAAGATAGGCAGTCCTACATCCCGCTTCAGCAATTGAATTCCGCGGGAGACGAATAACGACATCCCCTGCTGTGTATAAGGCGGATCGGTGAACACGCAATCAAAGCGGTGCAGAAATTCAGACGGAAGCTGTTCGCGAAAATCCATTTCGTAGCAGACGATCGGCAAATCTTCGGTTTCCGCCAGATAGTTCACATAGCTGGTAATACGTTTGTCAATTTCGAATACGTAAATACGGGTGTTCGACTTGGAGGCATCGTTACGATAAAGCTGCTTCAGCAGAAACGCCAGCGACACGCTGACGAGATCATCGTCCCCCAGACAAACGATGTCCCTGCCGATTAGAGCCTCGTGACGAAGCGCCAGAACAGCCCGGTTCATGCTCGTAGCCAGAGTGCAGCTTGACTGATCAATCGTAACATCGACCTGAGGCCGTCCCTCAAAGACGCTCTCCAGCTTGGTCATCATGTCCTTCAGTTCGTCAGGCTGCCACTGCTCGTATTTCAAACGCTGATACAGGTCATGATCCAAATCGCCGAACCCCATCACTTGCTCGACAAAACGGCTTCCTCTTGCCGTGCAGTTCACCCCCCGCTTTTGTTCAATGAGGCCAACCTTGATTAGCTCTTTCTTAATTGCGGACACCAGCGGCAGGGGCAGTAGCGTTTTTCTGGCAATCTCTTTGGTGGAAATGCCCGGTTTGAAGTAAATATCCAGAAGAATATTCTCAATTACTTTTTTTCCTTCTTTCATTGACACTTGAGAATAAACGTAATCTATCAGTTCCTCGTTCATATATTTACCACCGGCCCCTTTAATAAATATATTATCCAACACAATGCACAATTGTATATTATTGTATTCCCATGAAGTTCAATCATTATCCTATATTTACCATAAAAAAGCAAGGCATCCGTTGACAGGCGATAGCCTTGTCTCATGATGCCTTGCTGGCAAAGTTGCCTCGTATTATTCCATGACAGAGATTCGAATGAACGGACTTAATTGATGAATCGTGCGATATTTGAATAATTGCTGTCCTTCTGCCGATAAACCGTGTTTCTCCATTTCGATCTCAACCCGAACAGCATGAAGGGACGTTCCGCCCAGTTGGAAAAAATCGTCATCAATTCCGATGCCGCCGATCCCGAGCACCCGTTCCCAAATTTGCACTAAGGCTTCCTCTGTCTGATTGGACGGCGCCCGGTACGGAGCTCTCAGAGCTGCGCTCTCTTCTACTTCCTTTACCGGAATCTGGAGCATCCTTGAAGCGTCAGAATACTGCAGGGGAAGCAAATGACGGCGATGCTGCTGATTTTCACGGCCGCTGAGAACTTCTTCCCAGCCCGTTCTCTCTAAACTTCGCACCGTCCCTGCGGCGATGCCCGCTTCTCCTTGATTTTCGCTGCCGCTGAGCTGAGACTTGGTCAGTACTGCGCCGGGCAGTGGCTCGTGAAGGACTTCAATATGCATGATGGAATCAGGGACATCCTTTACTGCAATCCGGAAACGCACCTTGCGGCTGGACTCCTCCGTGATGCTCCACGGTCCCGATCTCAAAAATGCGAACAGCGGCTCATTTTTCCCGGTAATTGTGCACACAGCCTCCATATATTCGGCCTTCCGTTCATGGCAATAAGCCTTTAAAGAACTGATTACGGCTGACTCGATTCCTCTCCCGAGAATGCGGCAGCTGAGCAGGAAGACATCCAGATGAACAATGCCCTTCTCGCATCGCGTTATAACCGCTCCTGTCAGTCCGTAATGTCCGAACCGGTCTGAGGCTTCAATCGCCCAGCATTTCGTATCCGGTTCAGCCCGCCTGGCTACCAGCTCACTCTCTGACATTATATCTGCGTTCAGCGTGAATTGATTGGTGCGCTGTGTCAGCTGGGCTATGCGGGGCAGTTGTTCAGCAGTTGCTTCGTAAATGCCCAGTCTAAGCTCCAATTCGTCGAGAAAAGTCTGCAGAGAGGGAGCCGAAGAACGAATTTGTCTGCGCTTGCGCTCTGAGACATACATTTCGGTTCTCCGTTTATCCTCTTCTGTGACGCGCAGACGGTCTGTTGCCCAGATATGCTCCAGGAATGCCGGGATTAGACGCTCTTCAGGAAGCTGAAGCGTAAGGACTTCCGGACACTGTAACTGTACCTCGGAACATTCCAGCGAACTGTCATCGATGAAGATAAAACTGTCCAGTCCTAATCCCAGTTCTTCCGCCAATGAAAGCAGGTTTTCGGATTTTGAACTCCAATTGATCCGCGTTCCCGCAAAATGCTCTTTTTTAAGCAGCATGTCCGGGTTATTGTCTAATACATTCCATACATCTGCTTCATTATTCTTGCTGACCAACACCAGAAGCATGCCTTCTTGCTGCTTGCTGAGCAGATACCGCTGGAACTGTCGGTAAGAATCCGAAGCCGTCACCCCTATAGCTCCATCCTCCCCGCATACCCCATGCCAGAGCGTGTTATCGCAATCCACCGCAATCACTTTGAACGGATGTCCTTGCCAAGCGAGCAGCCGGCGTGCAATAAGAGTACCGATTGCCGCATAAGATTCCGGCGTGAACGGCATATGTGCAGCTTCATCGGCAGTGGAATCGTGTATGTGTTCAATACCGAACATGGAGCCAAGCTCTCTGAAATCGATAACCTGAACATAATCCAGCCTCTCCAATTCGCGCTTCCAACGATTTCCGAGCTCTTCCAGGTAGCTCTCCATGACCGGAGAAGCCCCTAATGAAGCGGATACAGGAAACACTCCGGCGAATATCGGGCCCGTTCTCCGGCCAGCAGATAATGTCTGCAGCAGATCGGCCAGTGCTCGTTCGAGCTTTTTAATCTGCTGAGCCTCCGGAGAGCGGTCATCCCGCAACCAATCTTCAAAGCGGACGAGCAGCAGTCCCGCAGCCTCTTCGGACAAGAAGGAGCTGTCCGGGTTCAATAGCTCCTGAAACACTTGTTGATATGGTGCAAAACGGATGTCAACCCGTGTTCCGAACTGCTCTCCCCACCAGCTGACATAAGAACGGATCGGGTCCGCAGTAAAGGTAGAGACGGCCGTTACGGTAAAGACACGCTCCGGCAGCGAACTGCTTCTTTTTGCCGCCGCTTCGGCCTCCTGCTCTTCGGTGAACAGCCGGATTTCGCTCAATTCAATAGCCGGGTTGTCCAGAGCCAGTTCAATCAGATCCGTAAAATGCCCCATGAGTCCCGCCATGGTTGCTTCCGCGAACAAAGCGGTATTGTACTGCATGACACAGAGCAAGCCGCCATGATCGGCATAGCCGATATCGAGTTTGAAATCGAGCTTGGAAATTCCCTTCGTAATTTCAAAATTCTCGAAAGTGAGTCCTTCGGCGGTAAGCACGGTGTCACCATCAAATTCATTGTGAAAAATCATCATCGTATCAAACAGAGGATTACGTCCGCGCGGTAATTTTGCCGAGAGCTTCTCGACCATCCGGTCGAACGGGAAGTCTTGATTCTCATAGGCATTCATCATCGTGTCATTCAGAATAAGCAGTTGAGCGAGAAGACTGAGCCGGTCTTGGAAACGGACCCGGATCGGCAGGAAGTTCGTGAACATGCCTATTAAAGGCTCCACATCGGCATGCCGCCTGCCTGCCACCAGCGAGCCGACCGTAATGTCGTCCTGACCGGTATATTCATGCAGCACAATCGTGTATAGATGAAACAAGAGCACATTAATCGTAACATTCTGCGATTTGGCCAAAGCATTCAGCCGGTCTGCGGTTTCCTTGGACAGGCTGATCTTGTGCGCTCTGCCGACAAACGATTGAAATTCAGGTCTCTCGAAGTCATACGGCATGTTCAGCACAGGGATTGTCTGCCGGAACTGGTTCATCCAATAATCCTCTTGCTTCCGAATAACATCCCCGCTCAACAGGCGATGCTGCCATTCCGCGAAATCCTTATATTGAATGCGCAGAGGCGGGAGATCTTTTCCGGCATACAGATCGCTGAATTCCTTAATAAACACATTCATTGAAGCGCCGTCCGAAACAATATTGTGCATATCCATAAACAGCACATGTTTCTCCGGCTCTATTCGAACGAAAGCGGCGCGAATAAGAGGGGCTTTGCCCAGATCAAACGGCCTGATAAACTTCCGCATGATTTTCTTTAAATCTTCCTCGTCCGCTTCCATGCGTTCCACGGTAAACGTGAAACTCTCATGAATTTGCTGAACCGGTTCTCCGTCTACCATATGAAACGAGGTGCGCATGTTCTCATGGCGGTGAATCAATTGAATGAAAGCCTGCTCAAAACGGTCCGCTTCCGCTTTTCCGTGCACCCACAAAGCCATCGGCATGTTGTAAGTCGTTACCGAACCGATTTGCTGATGAATGAGGAACGTGCGTTTCTGTGCAGAGGACAAGCGGTAGTAAGGTTTGCTCTCTGCCGGTTCGATAGCAAAATATTTATTTTTAGCTTTCTGCCCGATATAACGGGCAAGCGCACTTATTGTCGGCATGTTGAATATATCCGACAAAGCCAGCTCTACATCAAGTTCCTTGTGAATCTTAGTGATCAGACTGGTCGCTTTCAAAGAATGCCCGCCTATTTCGAAGAAATCCTCATGAATTCCGATGTGCTCTAAGCCGAACAGATTACGCCATATACCGGCCAGCGTCTCTTCCAGCGGGTTGCTTGGTTCGGATAACCCATTCTCTTTCCGGGTCTCTATCCGGTCATCCCGCTCCGTAATAACTTGTTGTCCTGCCCTCTTCCCCGGCAAATCGGAGTGGACGATCTGGATTCCTTCCTCATCAAGCCAGAAACGGCGACGGTCAAACGGATAAGTTGGCAAAGGAATACGGTTTCTTTTCTCTTCCCCGTAGAAGCGGATCCAATTTATTTTTATCCCCGCATTCCATAAACGCCCCACTTGAAGGAGCAGATAAGCGACATCAGAGGTATTCTGCTTCGGATGACGCAGGAGGTTCACCATAACACGCTCTTTAGGGGCCCCGGCTGAATTTTTGGAGAATTCATGATGACTCTTCGCAAATGAGGTCAGGGCATTGCCTCCGCCAACCTCTACAAACGCCGCGTTCATTTCGTCCATCAGGGTGCTGAGCCCGTCTGAGAACCTTACCGTACCGCGCAGATGCTGTGCCCAGTAAGCGGGACTGATTGCCTGCTCATCCTGAATCCAGGTCCCCGTGACATTGGAAATAAAGGGCAACTGTGGTGCTTTCAGCACAAGCTTGCCCACCTCGCGCTCATAGGCTTCCAGAATGGGTTCCATCATAGCGGAATGGAAGGCGTGTGACGTGTGGAGACGACGGCATTCGACTCCTTTCTCTTCCAAGGAACTGGCCAATGACTCGACTGCTTCCGAAGTGCCGGAAACAACACACATGGAAGGAGCATTCACCGCAGCCAGCGATACGCCGCCGGACAACAGCGGAAGGATCTCCTGCTCGGTCAGCGGGACGCTCAGCATGACACCGCTTGGCAGACTCTGCATCAATTGACCGCGAAGGGTAACGAGCCGCACGGAATCCTCCAGCGAGAAGACGCCTGACAGACATGCGACGACATATTCACCGATGCTGTGCCCGATCATGGCTTGCGGCTGCACTCCCCATTCCATCAGAAGTCTGGCAAGCGCATATTCGACCGTAAACAGGACTGGCTGAGCAATGTCAGTCCGGTTAATAAGTGACGTATCCGGTTCATCGGCGGTGGGATATAGAACCCGCTTCGCCTCATGGCGGATCTCATCCGGCATCAATTCGAAGCAGCGGTCCGCCTCTTCACGAAACACCGGCTCCTGTTCATACAACTCCCTGCCCATTCCGGTGTACTGCGAGCCTTGGCCGGAAAACATGAATACGACCGGCGGCTCATCGACAGAGGCAAATCCGTTCTGAACTTCAGGCGATCCCGGCTGAGCAAGCAGCATGACCGCTTCATCCGCGCTTCCGCAGACCAGTGTCCTGCGGTACGAGAAAGCAGCCCTTCCCTCATGGAGCGTATAGGCCATATCTGCGAGGCTCACGTCAGGATGCTCCTGCAAATGCAGCGCTATCCGCTCCGTCAGTCTGCCGAGCGATGCTTCCGTCTTGGCCGACAGAGAGATAAGCTGCGCCGACCTGCCCCGTGAGGAAGCGGAAGCAGGCGGCGCTTCCTCCAGGACAACATGCGCATTCGTGCCGCCGATGCCA
>NZ_JAGGRD010000005.1:0-58713 GCF_018613005.1 Paenibacillus sp. ISL-20 | reverse complement strand
TCAAAGATCAACTTCTTCGTTACCAGCGAATCTCGTTCGCACCAGCAACTCTTATAATATATCATGTTTGTTTCGATAATGCAAGAGGTTTTTTCAGAAAGTTTTTTAAGTTCTTCTTAAGTCCTTCATTACTTTCGGTTAACCTCTATTCCATCGCAATCTTGCTTATCGCGACTGGATTTATAATGTATCATATTTTTCAACCCGATAGCAATATATAATTTCTTCCAAATGATAATTCCTTTATAAATAGCTATTAGCAGTATTTTATTACAATAGATTCATAGACAGTATGTCGGATGAGCATACAAAAGGGACCGAGATGAGGTCCCTTTTGTTTAACTATATCCAGGCATTCATTGATGATGTCTTAACCCTTGATCCAGGGATTGTGGCGCTTGCCTTTTGATGAGACTTGGGGCTTGCGTGATTTCTTGGCTGCTGTTCTTGTTTTATTAGCTTGCTGACGATGGACTTTGGCTCTTTCCTTAGTATTCTCTTCAATGGCGGTATCTCTGGATCCGGATGGTTCCGTATCGTTCTCAACGTCACTGCTGACCGACATATTATATTGCATCGCTTCGAATGGAGCCGATGGATTGAATGCCGAATCGAGCTGCTGGTCATTTTGCCGATCATACCAGTTCTGTTCATATGGATTTACAAATGGAGGATATGCTCCTTGAGTTCCCATGAGTTCGGACGGATATCCGTATGGCCTAGCATTGTAGTCCATTCCACCCTGCCAAGGTTGATACGGTACCGCCATGTCCGGTGCATGCTGATAATGCCCCTGTTGCGGCATGTTATAGTGCGGACTAACTTCTCCCCCGTGGCATCCGCATGGAGACGGCACATAACCATATGTCGCCGCTGTATAATGATGCTCAGGATATGGATGGTAATCGGAACCCATATTCCCTGTATAAGATTCCGCGATTGAGAACTGGGAATATTCCAAGCTCATTGGCTGTTCAGAAACACCCGGGTATCCTGAAGCTGCATTTCCCCAGCCTTCATTGTAGGAAACGGGCATCGCTTCCTGCGGCATATGGTGATACGGATGAACGGCTGGGCCGTAATCGGAACCATGCCAATGTTTAGATTCCTGGCAACCACATGGCCCTTCATGAAAACCACCGTATGGAGGCATCATAAATGCAGGCGCTTCTTGAAAAGGAAATTCCGGACATGGATGTGGCATCATATGAAGTGGCATCTCCACAAATGGCGGACATGGTTCGGCCATAGGATGGATTGTGTGAGGTAACGGCATGGTTTTTACAGGGTACGTAAACTCCGGCTCTATTGGTTTATATGGCAGTTTATACTCTGGTTTGTACTCTGGTTTGTACTCTGGTTTATATTCAGGTTTGAATTCAGGTTTGAATTCAGGTTTGAATTCAGGCTTGAATTCAGGCATGATTGCAGGCTTTTTAAAATCCGGCATGACATCCGGTTTCTTTACTTCTGGCAGGATCTCTGGTTTCTTGACTTCCGGCAGGATGACCGGCTTCTTGATTTCAGGTAAAATCTCCGGTTTGTACTCCGGTTCGAATTTCTTAGGCTCCTCGGGGAAAGGCGAAATCTCAGGAAGCTTCGGCAAAATCGGCGGCTCAGGCTCCTTAACTTCCGGAACAACCGGAGGCTGCTCGATCGGCGCTGTGATTTCTTCCTTTACTCCTGTGTAATCCTTGCTGCCTGGCTTCTTCTTGCCCGGGTTCGAACCACTGCCACTGCTCATCGAAACCCCGTCATCTGCGCCCGACTCCGAATATACGCCTGATGAAGGGATGTTCACGACCTCTCCCACCAGCAGGGCATTCGGATTTTTAAGCTGCGGGTTGGCATCAATGATTTCCTTCAGGGTTACGCCCCATGCCTTCGACAGTTTCCAGAGGGAGTCCCCCTGCTTTACCGTATGCTTATGGATAATGGGTTGGCTGCCGCCTGGTACCGGAACAGGCTCTGTCGGTACTTTGATTTTGGCACCGACATCGAGCTTATTCGGATCCACTAGCTGTGGATTGGCATCGATGATCTTCGCTAAAGGAACGTCGTATTTTTTGGACAGCTCATATAGGGTGTCGCCTTCCTTGACGATGTGTATCTTCACGCCGCTAAAACCTCCTACACTCTTCTAGGCGTCATGTAATTCGCCCGCTTTCGTTACTACATCCTATGCACGGAATAGGCGATTGACATCCCTCTGGGCAAAAAAAATCCTTTCATCGACATGAAAGGATTGTTGAAGTCGTTTATTTAGCTGTCCAAAAACGTTAGGATTCCCACACTTTATAACCGTCTTGATCCACAATTTTCCGGAATTCCTCGAGCAATTGAAGCGTAATTGGACCAGCCTGCCCTTTTCCGATCATCCGTCCGTCAATTTCGCGAGCGGCGATGACCTCGGCGGCGGTTCCTGTAAAAAACACCTCGTCTGCAATATATACGTCATGCATGCTGAAAGGCTCTTCCTTCAATTTAATGCCGAGTTTATCGCATAAATCAATAATCGCCTGACGTGTAGTACCTTCAAGCGCACCAAGGTAGCACGGAGGCGTAGTGACCACGCCGTTTTTCACGATAAAAATATTGTCCCCGGAGCCTTCCGTCACATATCCTTGTGCGTTCATCATGATCGCTTCATCCGCTCCCGCAAAGTTGGATTGGATCTTCACAAGAATATTATTCAAATAGTTCAAAGACTTGATTTTCGGATTGAGCGCATCCGGAATGTTACGACGCTGGGCTACGGAAACGGCCTTCAAACCGTTCAGATAAGCTTCTTCAGAGTAGATCACCAACTGCTCCACAATGATCAACACCGTTGGTTTAGGGCAGCGACGCGGGTCCAGACCCAGATTGCCTGCACCTCGGGATACTACGATACGGATGAACCCGTTCCGCATATCGTTGCGCCGAATCGTTTTGGCCATAGCCTCCAGCAGCTCATCATATGCCAGTGGGATGACTAAATCGATGGACTTGGCGGAATCGTACAGCCGATCCAAGTGTTCCTTGCACTTAAAGATGTTGCCGTTATATATCCGAATACCTTCGAATATGCCGTCTCCGTACAAAAAACCATGGTCAAAAACGGATACTTTGGCATTCTCTTTTGTGACGAATTCTCCATCCAGATAGATCCATTGCTCTGACATTTACTTAACTTCCATTTTCTCACTCTCGTACTCATAGCCCGGATAAGTGCCCAGCACACGAACCAAACATCCCAGCGCTTCAATCTCTCCCATGGCGGCGAGCAATAGAACGGAATCCGCTGCGGCCATGACATCGATATAAAAATAGTAATTACCGAGTTTCTTCTTCGTCGGACGGGATTCGATCCGCGACAGGTTCAGGCGCCGCCAAGCAAAAGCAGAAAGCACCTGATGCAGCGCTCCCGGCACATCCTCTGGGAGGGTCACGAGAATGCTGGTCTTGATATGCTCCGGCGAACGGTTGACTGAAATCGGTTCGCGTCCGATCAGGACAAACCGGGTGTAATTGTTATCATGGTCGGTAATACGCTCGGCAAGCAGGTTTAATCCGTGAGTGGCTGCGCCAAGTGAAGTGCCGATCGCCGCCCATCCCTGGCCAGGATTTTCCTTTACGATCTTAACCCCTTCAGACGTGCTGCCTACTTGCTCCAACTCAGCCTGTGGTGCGGCCTTCGCGAGGAATTGACGGCACTGGGCTGTTGCTACTTGGTGAGACCAAATTTTTGTGATTTTACTGTAATCCATCGTACCATCATTTGAGCGGAACTCGGCAGCATTTCCGATCAGGTTTTGAATGGAAGGATAGACCCATTCTACCTGCATCGGCAGATCCACCTCATTGACCAACCAATCCATATGAAGGCTCACGGAGCCTTCGATGGTATTCTCAATTGGGATCACGCTGTAATCGCTTTTTCCTTCTACTGTAGACATAAATACATCAGAGATCAGTTTATGGTGGACAAACTCCACCGGCTCACCGTTAAGGAGATAAAGTATCGCTTCATGAGATACCGATCCTGAGGGCAACAAGGCTATTTTTTTCATGCGGTAACTTCCCCTCTAATCATATCCAAAAAGGATCTATTGTTTATATCATCCAAGAGCTGGACGCCTTCGGCAACTGGATTCAATGGGTAGCACGAAGACGAGATTCCTTCCGCCTTCATCGTCTCCAATAAATATGCGCTCAATTCTTCTACCCGCCAATCGTTCCGATCCACCAACGCAATCATCGTCGGGCCCGCTCCGCTTAGTGCAATACCGAGCGCTCCGCGGCTTGTGGCTTCAGCCAAAATTTTGGTCATCCCTGGCACAAGTGGTGCCCGATAGGGCTGGTGAATCCGGTCTTGCATTGCGGCACGAATCAAATCCAGTCTGCCTGCCGAAAGAGCCGCGGTCATCAAGGAGGATCGACTAATATTATACACAGCATCCACTAAACTGACCTGGGCGGGCAGAGCTTCCCTTGCTTTGGATGTCGCCAACTCGAAATCGGGAATAACGACGAGCGTGCCGAGGTCTGCTGGGGGTTCAATTCGTATATAATCCGCATGGGCTCCGTCCCATACCGCCGTAATAATCCCTCCAAATAAAGAAGCCCCTACATTATCCGGGTGCTTCTCAAGATCCGTCGCCATGTCAAAAAGCTTGGAATCGGGCAGCGGCGAACCGACCAGCGCATTGGCAGCCGCCAGCGCCCCTACAATCGCCGATGCACTGCTGCCAAGGCCGCGGGTAAGCGGAATTTCGGAATACATGGAAATCTCGAGATCAGGAACAGCCTGTCCCGCTTCTTCAAAAACCATCTGAGCCACCTTGTAGATCAGGTTGCTCTTATCCGTCGGCAGACCGCTCATCTCATCACCATGAAGATGGAATACGGTCCGCTCCGACGCCTTCATCTCGATCCAGGAATATAAAGACAATGCCATGGCGAGTGTATCGAATCCAGGTCCCAAATTAGCCGTACTGGCCGGAACCTTCACCCGGACACCTTGAGACAAACTCATACCCGTGCAGCTCCTTCAAGCTTAGCAATAGCATCCATTACGGCTGATTCTGTATCCGATACGACGAGCGGTTCAGCGTTCACGGTAGAAATGGCGATATTCGGATCCTTGAGCCCATGCCCTGTCAGCACACAGACAACGGACTCTCCACCTTTAAAATATCCTTCGCGCTTCATTTTATAAACGCCTGCGATGGAGGCAGCCGATCCTGGCTCGGCAAAAATGCCCTCACGCGATGCAATTTTGCGGTATGCTTCCAAAATTTCTTCATCTGTCACGTAGTTAATCTGTCCACCGGATTCCTCTGCGGCGGCAACCGCGGTTTTCCAGCTGGCCGGGTTCCCGATACGGATGGCAGTCGCTACCGTTTCCGGATTCACAATAGGCTCTCCCTTCACGATCGCCATAGCACCTTCTGCTTCAAATCCTAGCATTTTCGGTAGTGAAGATGATTTGCCCGCTGCGTGGTACTCTTTAAATCCTTTCCAGTAAGCGGAGATGTTCCCCGCATTGCCGACCGGAATCGCCAGCACGTCCGGAGCTTTCCCTAACTGGTCAACAACTTCAAATGCAGCTGTCTTTTGACCTTCGATTCGATAAGGATTCACGGAGTTCACAAGCGCAATCGGATGCTTCGCCGTAATCTCGCGCACGATTTCCAGCGCCCGGTCAAAATTGCCCTCAATCGCAATGACCTTCGCTCCGTAGATCATCGCCTGGGCGAGCTTGCCCAGCGCAATATTATTGTTCGGAATGATAACGATACAGTTTAATCCGCCACGAGCGGCATAAGCAGCTGCTGCTGCAGACGTATTACCCGTGGAAGCGCACATAATAGTGCGGCTTCCCTCTTCCATTGCTTTTGCTACGGCCATTACCATTCCACGGTCTTTAAATGAACCCGTTGGATTAAGCCCTTCAAATTTGAAATGCAGATCAATTCCGAGCTCTTCAGATAGATTCACGGCTTTGATCAAAGGTGTGTTCCCTTCCTTAAGCGTTAGAAGCGGAGTACGCTCATTCACCGGCAAATATTCTCTGTAGGTTTGAAGCAATCCTTCATACGGCATCTCTCATGTTCTCCTTTTCTTATGAAAAAATTATATCGGGTATTTAATGAGTACTAATCCCTTATCCTTCAACACGGTAAACACTTTTAATCCGGCGAATGACTTCCAGGCCTTCAAAATGATTCAGCACTTCATCCATATTAGCTTTACTCGCATTGTGCGTGACGATGATAATCTCTGCGTCCGGATTATGCTCGTTCGGCTGCTGAACAACGGATTCCAGGCTGACGTTATATTCGGCGAACACCTGCGTAATTTGGGCAAGTACACCTGCTTTATCGTCGACATGAAGCAAAATGAAGTTCTTGCACATGATCTGCTCATCGGTTTTGAGTTTCTTCGGTTTGTAGGGAACGATGGCTTTGAGCCCGTTAACGCCGAGCTTCAGATTCTTGATGACCGCAACCAAGTCTGCAACAACGGATGTAGCGGTTGGCATCTCGCCGGCGCCGGCTCCGTAAAACATCGTTTCACCTACAGCTTCTCCGTATACATAAACCGCGTTAAATACCCCATTCACGGCCGCGATAGGATGTCCTTTTCGAACCATCGTAGGCTGAACAGTGATGCTGAACTCATCGTCCTGACGCTCCGCTATACCCAGAAGTTTCATCTCGTAGCCCAAACGCTTCGCATAGGCGATATCTTCTTTGGTCACTTGCGAGATTCCCTTAACGGTTACATCCTGGAGCTCAACGTTCGTGCGGAAGCCGAGTGTCCCTAGTATCGCCATTTTGCGGGCCGCGTCCAATCCTTCCACATCGGAGGTCGGATCGGCTTCTGCATAACCGAGCTCCTGAGCTTCAGCCAGGACATCCTCATACGATGCGCCTTCTTGGCTCATCTTGGTCAAAATGAAGTTGGTTGTACCGTTCACGATCCCCATGATTTTCATGATTCGATCCGAGGAGAAGCCTTCAATCAGCGTTCGGATAATAGGAATACCGCCAGCAACGCTTGCCTCGTAGAACACGTCGCACTGCTTCTCTTGCGCCTTGGCTAATATTTCGGCACCATGGAGAGCCATCAGATCCTTATTCGCGGTTACGATATGCTTACCGCGCTCAAGCGCTTCGAGGATATAGGTTTTCGTCTGCTCAATCCCGCCCATTACTTCAACGATGACATCAATCTCAGGATCGCGGATGACCGCCCATGGATCTTCCGTCAGTTTATTCTGGTCCACATTGATACTGCGGTATTTCTCCAAATGTTTGACCGCGATGCGTTCTATCGTAATCGGCGAACCGACCTGGCTGCTCAAATCCTCCTGATGCCCCTCAACGATGCGGACAACCCCTGTCCCTACGGTTCCTAATCCCAAAAGTCCTACTTTGACCGGTTTCATTAATACACTACCTCCTATATCCCATCGCATAGATATCTATTTATTCGTCATAACTTAACCCTGGCCTATCATCTGCACTCTTCTTACTCCGGTTATGCGTCTCAATCCGTCGAGCAGATCATCCAGCTCCTCATTAAGCCGGGATACTTCGACGGAAATCACGACATTGGCGATACCCTGCAGCGGAATGCTCTGATGAATGGTTAATACATTCCCGCCTTCACCCGCTACCAGCCCCAGCACTTCGGATAGCATCCCGGAGCGATGTTCCATATCGATAGAAATCGTTACGATTTCATCTCGTTCCAGTTGATTGATAGGATGGATTCCATCCTTGTACTTATAAAAAGCGCTTCGGCTAAGCCCAACCTGCTCAACGGCTTCATGGACCGTCCTAACGTCTCCCGACGCCAGCAATTTTTTCACTTGCATCGTCTTAACCACAGCCTCGGGAAGGATGTCTTCCCGGACCAAATAGTAGCGTTCCTTCACAAACGTCCTCTCCTCAAAGACTACTGTATTCGTATAGTGGACATTATACTGGATATACCAAGTAAGGGCAATACATAAGTGTCCTGTTTTTTAGATATCCCGATATTTCTTATGTCAACTCTATAGCCTATACTATATCGCAATTCGAATCGGAACACATCGATATTCACGTCAAAATTGTAAATGATGCGTAAGAAAAAGCAGTCTCCGGTATGCGGAGACTGCCGATAACGTTATACTGACGATGTGTAACTCAAGGTCAACCCGCAGTAGTCGCATGGTACTGATTCGTTTGGGTTTAACATGGTTCTGTTTCCGCAGCCAGCACATTCATGATTTTTTGGTCCCAGTGACGGGGCTGATATAGGTGATTGCTCGGATGAAGTGTGGGTATTCATCATACTATTGGTGTCTTCCACGGGAAGATTATTTGAAGGATGTTTAAAAACATTTAGCTGTACCCTTCCCTCCTTTATGATTCCGTTCGGAAAGAGTTTGTGATTGAGCAGATACTGCAAATCTTTTAGCACTGTGGATAGTGGTTGACGAACATGTAATGCAATATCTTCAATGCGGTAATGACCGCTTAGGACGAAGGTTTCATACTCTTTTGCAAGTTTATAAAACCTCGCATTTGCGCTTAACCTTAATCCATACAAGACCGCAACGATCAATAAAGCTATAATGCCTACTACTAACGCCAAGCCAATAGCTTTATCAGCTCGTTGATTAGGTTCAAGCTCACGATATGGAACAAAAAAGTAATACATCACAATAAATATGTAACCACCTATAAGACAATTGGTTAATTGAAAGTAACTATAGCCCTTCCTATAGTTCATATGGGTCGTTTTGATAAAATTCCATAGTACCGGCAATAAGATGACCGGAAACAATATAAAACTCCCAAACAAGATTAAAGCATCCCAACCGGTTGGCTGGAGCTGGGTCTGTCAATAATTTTGTGTAAACTCTTTACCAAGGAATCCCCCGAGGGGGATTTTCGCGTCATTAACGCAAGTAATTGCTCACTCGATCTGGAAAAAAGACGGAAAGCTGAAGCAGCATTTGGCCCCAGTTTTGGACACGGCCTGTCCATTTGCGGGTGACATCCATCGTGGCCAGATAGAGCATTTTAAGCAGGGCTTCATCGGTTGGAAATACACTTTTCCCCTTGGTCACTTTGCGGAGCTGCCGGTGGTAGCTCTCGATCATGTTCGTTGTGTAAATCAGTTTTCGGATCTCGGGTGGGTACTTGAAGAAGGTCGAGAGTTCCCCCCAATTGTTTCGCCAGGAACGGACAATGAGTGGATATTTGACACCCCAGACTTCCTCAAAGCGATCCAGTTCCAATAGCGCCCCTTCCTCTGTTGCCGCTTTGTAGATTGGTTTCAGATCGGCAGTCACTTTCTTGAGATCCTTGTAGGACACATAGCGAGTAGAATTTCGGATCTGGTGAATGATACATTTCTGAATTTCGGTCTTTGGATAGCAGGCAGCAATCGACTCGGAGAAGCCGTTCAGGTTGTCTACGCAGATGATGAGGATATCCTGGACCCCGCGATTTCGGAGGTCATTGAGCACGCTGAGCCAGAACTTGCTGGATTCATTTTCGCCGATCCACATGCCCAGTACATCTTTGTTCCCGTCTAGGTCGATGCCAATGACCATGTAAGCGGCTTTATTCACTATGGCCCCGTCCTGCTTCACTTTAAAGTGAATGGCATCCATATAAACGACGGCATACACACCTTGAAGTGGCCGATTCTGCCATTCTTTAATGAGTGGAACGATTTTGTTGGTGACATTGGAGATAAGAGTAGGTGACACTTCGATCCCGTACAGATTCTGCAGATGATCCTGGATCTCGCGGGTACTCACACCCCTTGGCATACAAAGCGATAATCTGATCCTCGATGCCGGTTACGTTCTTTTGATGCTTCTGGACAACGATCGGTTCAAACTCTCCCAACCGATCCCGCGGAACTGTAATTTCTTGCTCCCCGTACTCGCTGACCACGGTCTTCTTGCTTTTACCATTGCGACTATTCGGTGTCATCTTGGCCTTGACCTCATGCTTCTCGTACCCCAAATGCGTGTCTAATTCAGCCTCAACATCTCCTGCAGTGTTTCGGCAAACAGCTCTTTCAAGGCATTTTGTGCATCTTGGGCCGTTACCAGCTTATTCTCCTTAATGAACGCTCGCAGTTGCTCTTTTGTCCAAAGTCCCATGTGTTCTCCCCAACCTTTCTATTACTTTTCATTTTAATAGATATGGGAGTTTACACAAACTATTTTACAGACTCCTGGAGCTCATACTGTTGATCTTCTTTCACTTTCTATTCATCCTTCTCCCCTCTTCTTCACAGTGATTTAATATCATACGTTAATAAGAAGGATCCCGCAGTATTCACATTCCTTGGCTTCCATATGGTTTAGCAAAACGTTGGAACCGCAGCCCGAACACTTTACGTTTTTCGGCTGTGAAGGTATTGGTGGTGCTTTGATGGTTCTAAGTACGTTTCTACGATCACTTTCTCGGAGACTCGCGGAACCCGCAACCTGAGTGGATTGGATCTGCTCGGCCCCAACCTCATTCATACTCCGTTCAAACATCAACTTACCGTCAACGATAGTTCCACGCGGA
Source organism: Paenibacillus sp. ISL-20 (assembly GCF_018613005.1). NCBI lineage: Bacteria > Bacillati > Bacillota > Bacilli > Caryophanales > Paenibacillaceae > Paenibacillus > Paenibacillus sp. ISL-20. The sequence continues at coordinate 48,139 of NZ_JAGGRD010000005.1, read as the reverse complement.
AAATGGTTATTATCCATTAAATACTCTAAGATCCTTCGCTACTCTTAATTCCGTTTGTCTTACTTGCTCTGCAATTTCTTGTATATGATGGATCTGATGAATAAAGATCACCTGCGCCCATAATCAAAATAAGATCAATTACCTCTGTCTTTGGTTCATATTTATAATGTTTTTGATCCTTTATTTGAGTTGCCAATGCTAAACCTCCCTTCCCGGCTAAGCAACAATGATCGTGCCGCAGTACTCGCACTCTTTTTCCTCATGGGGTGAAATCACAGTCCTTGCACCGCAGCCGGAACATTCCACTGACTTCGATCCAATATCCTGTTGAGTCTCAGCAGGTTTTACTGACTCTCTATGCAATGAAGGGATCATCAGCACACCATTCTCAATCTTCCCATAAGGAAGCATCCGCTCCTTGATCATAAAGTTCAAATCCCGGATCACATGGGATGGGGTTTGATTCGCTACAATCGCAATATGATCGATGTAAATCAGACGCCGCTGCAAGACGGCCTCTGTGTAAATACTCAATAGCTTTCGGAATTTCTTGTCTGCTAGCTCAGCAGCAACAAGCAGCAGCATGACTGGGACTAATAGACACAATGCCATCGCTAAATTGTCGTTTAAGAACTCCTCGCTGGTTTCGCTCGCCAGTAGAAAGATCACAGAGGTAATAATGTACGAACCGAAGAATACCCATCCCATCAGCCTTGCGTTTCTTCCCCTGAAACTGTGATGTTGTTGCGTGGGTAAAATACGAAACCCAGCAATGATCAAAGCTAATGGAAAAAACACATACGTCAGACCAATAATAAAATAATCGAATTTTGAAAATTGCGATTTAAAAGGCTTCATTGGAACGCTCATACCAAGATCTCCTCAATTCTTCTTAATCGGATGCATGAATAAGATTAAGCCACAATCACCGTACCGCAATACTCACATTCTTTTTTCTCCAGATGCGTTACGACCGACCTTGCCCCGCAGCCCGGGCATTCCACAGACTTCGGTCCTGGATCGGGCATCGCTTCGTTTCGGGTTAATTGCGCTGGTTCAGCCGCAACTTCGCCCAGTGAATACTGCATTCTCTGTCCGCTGCGCGATACATATTCCCCTTGGAATGGGGATTGGCTTCTCCTCTGCAAGGATGGGATGATGACAACTCCATTGTCGAGCTTTCCGTTAGGCAGCATACGCCGTTCAAACATGAACGTGATATCCCGGACGGCATGTGCCGGCGTTTGTCTTGCCTCACGAGCGATATGTTCAATCTGAGCGAGCCCTCTTTTCATAATGGCATTCGAATAAAATTGCAGCAAGCTGTTGAATTTCTTGTCTTCTTTTTTGGCAATCAACAGCATGATGATAGCTGGAACCAGTATAATAACGCCCCAAACGATGGAAGCCGAATAGAGGCCATCGACATCTTTATCATCAATAGTCGCCAGAATCATAAGCAATTCAAAGATTCCATAGGTGATGACCAAAACCCACCCGAAGAGCCGGTTGTTTCGTCCCTTACAGTGATTATGGCGATGGGTGACAAGCACCCGAACAGCTGCCAGCACAATGGCCAGCGGAAAAAACAGAACCGCCACCGCAATAATGGAATAATCGATGCCTGTGAATTTCTGTTTAAAACGCTTGAGATCAGAAGCTTCCATAGTCTATCCCTTCTATCATCTGCATTAGGTTGATCCCGTTTTTGCTTTCAGAAGTTCCGTGTTGCGATCCTGTACCGTTCTAAGGATATCGCGGATGATGTGAACGGTTTGCTCTGCCAGCTCATCACGTTGTTCCGCTTGTGTCTCCCCGATCAGCGCCACTTGGTCCTCCAACATCGCGATTTTTTGCTGGATCATATGCTCCACTTCATATAATGAGGTGTGTGTGATTGGATCGCTATACCGAAGCGTTTCCTCAAGCTCGGCCATCTGCCGGTCTAACGAATGAATGTTATCTCCTGGCATCTCCCCTAGTTTTCTCCGGATTCCCCCGATCCAAGCCACCGTCTCTTTCTTAACCGAAAGATGATCACTTTCCTTCCGTTCATGAGCTCCTGCATATTTCCCCGCCAAAGCTATCAGTCCCAAAACAACCGAAAACCCTAGGAAGGTTATCAGATGAATCATCAAATACGAAGATTCAGGCAGCTTAAATAAATATCCCAGCAGAATAACCTCCAGCAAGACGGAGATTGCATAGATCCCTATAATAACGCCTGAAGCAATATAAAAAGGTGCTCCTGACGAAGCCGCTTTGCGCTGGTGCATGACAAAACCGATAAATACGAGAATGGCCGCCTCGGCGCATCCGAGGGCTATGCCCGATATCCAAGCATTCAGCTGAACGATCCCACCGATCAATCCGAACAGAAGGATGGTTACGACCGGAAGCGCTACGGCAGCCAGCCATAATCTGTTTCGACTTGTGGTCCTTGTGTTCACTCTATTCCCCCGCTTTCACTTCACATCAATTTATGACCGCACTCCATGCAGAACTTCTGGCCCGGTTTGATCTCATGATGACACCCAGGACATGTAAGTTCATGGCTCGACCCGCAGTGCGGGCAAAACTTGGCTTCCGCATCCACCAATTCACCACATGCCCGGCAAGGCATAGGCAGCGGTGCACCGCACTCCGGACATTCAACAGCACCAGCCGGGTGGTCATGGCCACACTTAGGGCATGCATGGTAAGGGTCTCCGCAGTGAAGACAAAACTTGGCATTCGGAGGTAGAGGCTGCCCGCAATCGTTGCACCGGACGGTTCTCGCGGGCTCTTGCTCGGCTTGCGCCTGAAGCGACTTGCCGCAACCCGAACAGAATCGGGCTTCTTCCCCGTTCCGTGTTCCGCACTTGGTACATGCCTTCTGGTTGATTGGCATATCATCCTTCTCTAGTTCCTTTGAACTCTCAAACATATGCCGGGCGGTCTCGTACATCGGGCCGACCATCCCAAGTCCCATGCCCAGCCCGGTTCCCATGACCGCTGCCGGGCTGCCGGGATTCTTCGCTGCCCCCTCAAGCGTATTAAAAGTTCTTTCCTGATGATAGGTATATCCGATGATGTCCATCTCCGCTTTCTTCGCTAGCGCCTCCTTGATTCGAATAGCTGCAGGGTCATTCTCCGGTATGTTGATGGAATCTACATAGAAATTCAACAGAGTGATCCCTATCTCTTCAAATGAAGGCGCAATCGCTTCCATGATATGCTTCGATATTTCCGCTATGTAAGCATTGATCTCCACAACGCTGATTTTTTTGCGAACGATATAGGAGGATATGATTTCCGTAATATTGGACATCAGTACGCCGCGATAATATTTAATCAGGGTGCCCTGGTCAAAAGTTTGCAGCGTACCGACCATGGTCGCCAGAAACTTTCGCGGATCGCTGATCTGTACGCCGAATTGGCCAAAAGCCCGGACCGATACGATAATATTGTATTTCGGATCTTGCAACTGGATCGGCGAGTTGGTTCCCCACTTCACGTCCAGTGAACGAAGTTTATTCACAAACCAGACTTCTGCCGTAAAGGGAGACTTCCCACCGAATGGAAGATTGATCACATTGGATAAAATCGGTATATTCGCTGTACTCAGCGTATGCCGCCCCGCCGAGAAGGAGTCCAGGGCCTGACCGCCCTTATACAGGATTGCCTCCTGTGTCTCATGAACAATGAGCTGGGTCCAAGTCCCTAACTCCTGATTCGGATAACGCCATGCAAACACATCCGGCGGCCCTTCGTATTTTACAACTTCAATAATAGCCATAGTTCTACTCTCCTTTTTACGCCGTTCCTTCCATCCTGATGGTCTATGGAAAAGGACTATTGTACTACTATTGTATACGATTTACCCGATATGTGGATGCAAAATTTGGAAACCTACATGGAAAAAGATATATCTGAACAATTTCACAGCAGATGCCATAAATCACTGCGCATGTTTACGAGTTATCGATTCAAGGAGAATCAACTTCGCTCATAAAAAAAATACCGCCAAGCCTGCTGTTATACAGACCTTGCGGTATTTTTCTTCAAAACGTATTTGTCACGCATTAATAGTAGCTGCTGCCTTCAACAAATTCGAATTCGAAATCGCCAATCCGTACAATGGTGCCTTCTGTCGCGCCCCGTTTCCGGAGCTCTTCATCAACGCCCATATGACGCATCGTTCTTGCAAGCTTCAGAATGGCATCATGTGAATTCATCTGCATCCGTTTCAGCATCCGCTCAATTCGTTCGCTATGCACCACATACATCTCATTATCCCTAGTGACGGTGAAGGAGTTGTCGTTTTGCGCTTTGAATTTATACACCTTACGCTCGGAAACCTCGGATACTTCTTCAATCGCCGGCTCATCCGGAATACTTTCGAGCACATCGATCGTGCGATAAAGAAGTTCTTGGATACCTTGTCGGGTCAGCGAGGAAATCGGCATGACCTCGATGTCCGGACGGATTTCCTTCACCTTCTCTTTGAAGGCTGCCAAATACTCTTCCGCCTCCGGCATATCCATTTTATTAGCGGCTACGATTTGCGGCCGATCGACCAGAACCGGGTTGTAAAGCCTGATTTCATCATTGATTTTTTCCCAGTCCTCAAACGGATCCCTTCCTTCCGTGCCTGCCATATCCACCACATGGATAATGACGCGTGTTCTTTCCACGTGCCGGAGGAATTCGTGACCAAGTCCCACGCCTTCATGAGCACCCTCAATCAGACCAGGCAAGTCAGCCATTACGAAATTGCGACCGTCTCCAACCTCAACCATTCCCAAATTCGGTGTTATGGTCGTAAAGTGGTATGCGCCGATCTTCGGCTGAGCCGCAGATACAACGGATAACAAGGTTGATTTGCCTACGCTAGGGAACCCAACGAGACCTACATCAGCCATCACTTTAAGTTCCAGGGTTACGTAACGCTCTTCGCCTTCCTCACCGTTCTCGGCAAGTTCAGGCGCCGGATTGTTCGGCGTAGCAAAGCGGATATTTCCACGCCCTCCACGGCCTCCTCTGGCAACAACAACCTGTTGACCGTGCCGGGTCAAATCCCCAATCACCTCACCGGTATCGTCATCCATTAAGATGGTACCCGGCGGGATGCGGACAATCATGCTATCCGCATTGGCGCCATGCTGACTTTTATTGCGGCCTTTTTCCCCGCGCTTGGCCTTGAAATGCTTCTGGTAACGGAAATCCATCAACGTGCGCAGTCCTTCGTCCACCCGGAAAATCACGTCGCCGCCCTTACCGCCGTCACCGCCGGCAGGTCCGCCTTCAGGAACGTATTTCTCTCGACGGAACGCAATGAGACCATCTCCGCCGTCTCCGCCTTTTACATATACTTTTGCCTTATCTACAAACATGAAATCACCTTCCTCAAGTCACAAACGGCAAATACAAACGATACGAGGTCTCCCCCGGCTCCGTCTGCTCCACCCGAATGCCTTTGCCTTTTACGGATTGTTCAATCTGAAGCTTCAAGCTGTCCGGGTCTCCAAAGGATCCTTCTCCTTGTGCCCATACCATCAGATCTTGTTCTTGCTGCATAAATGTTAATGTTAATTGCCGGGTATCCCCCCAGGACGCTTTTCCGCTCAGTTGAAAAGCTCTCACCGTTTGAATGATTGCTTCGGTAAAAGACTCCGCCGTTTGTGGCGATACTTTGTCTTCCAGTTGTACCTGGTCCACAACTTCAACGTCGAGCTGCAGATTGTTGCTGTACGTACGGTATGAATGTAAATAAAAAACCAGCGAAGGAATGCCCAGCTTAGAGATTCTGCTCTCCGTCGCCATCCTGTCCTTTATTCTTTCCACAGAACCCACTGTTTTATCAAGCTTTCCAAGTTGAATGTAGCCGTACAAAATTTGAAGCTCATTCATCCAATCATGACGATGGTGATTCAGCATCTGAATCGCCGTCGACTCCATATTCCGAATGATGGCTTGCTGTCTGCGCTCGTCCGATTTTCGGACAAGCCATGCACCGCAGGCAGACGCAGCGACAGCCCAAACCGTCAACACTGCTCCTGCAGCCAAAGTCGGTTTCCATACCATCCATGCTACGGGTATTAGGGAGGTTAACCCCGCCCCAGCTGCTATCCATTTCCAGGATTTCATCGCTTCTCCTCGTCTTTCAACAGCAATTGGTTACATTCACCAAATCCCAGTATATCATAGACTTTCAGGACGGTTCATCCCCTGGATGATGATCTTTGCACAATTTACAAAAAAAGAAGCCCCGGCAACGATGCCGAAAGGCTTCTTCTGTACGCAGCATAAGAAACGATTAAGCTTCTACTGCAGCCGCTACTGGAGCGACATCAACCGGGTAGACGCTCACTTTCTTGCGATCACGACCCCAACGTTCAAATTTCACAACGCCGTCAACTTTCGCAAACAAAGTGTCATCTTTACCGATACCTACGTTCGTGCCTGGATGAATTTTCGTTCCGCGTTGGCGAACCAAGATGCTGCCGCCAGTCACTGCTTGACCGTCTGCACGTTTCACACCAAGACGTTTCGATTGGCTATCGCGACCGTTCTTTGTGGAACCTACACCTTTTTTCGATGCGAATAACTGAAGATCCAATTTCAACATGTTGTCTACCTCCTTCTTCAAGTAGTCAATTCTTGTATTCTTATATACTTGCCGTATGAATCGGCAATTCCCTGTAACATAACGACCATGGATTCGAGAAGCAGTTGAACTTGTCCCGAGACGGAATCGTCTGCCGTAGGCGGAAGATTCGCGCTAAGAAAGCCGCCCTTCATCCGGGTCTCCATAACAGTTCCGGTTAACGCTTCAATAGAATTGACCGTTCCCACTGTAATGCTGGAAACTCCAGCACATACAATATCTTCTCCAGGATTGGCATATCCCGCGTGCCCCGTTACCTTGAAGCTATGGATCCGTCCATCTCCCCCGCGCAGTACTTGTACAGTAATCAATTACCGCACCTACTTACGCTTGGATTTTCTCGATGGTTACTTTAGTGTAAGGTTGACGATGACCTTGCTTCTTGTGGTAGTTCTTCTTCGGCTTGTATTTGTATACAACGACCTTACGGCCTTTACCGTGCTTCTCTACCTTTGCAGTTACAGTCGCACCGGAAACAACCGGCGTACCTGCTACCAAACCGTCCTCTTTGGATACGGCCAGTACACGGTCGAAAGTCACGCTCTCGCCGTCACCTGCAGTCAGCTTCTCGATGAACAATACGTCGCCCTCTTGAACTTTGTATTGTTTACCACCTGTTTCGATAATAGCGTACATTTGCTTGCACCTCCCTATGTCTCAGACTCGCCTAGTTTAAGGTGTCCGTCCTAAGCAGGAACGTCCTTGCTAACCCAACCGGAGCGGTTACAGCATGTGCAGCAAACCATCACTAGACACATACCCAATGATATTATCATATCCCATGTTCACCGTCAACATCATTGTTCGATAACAACGCCTCTGCCCCCACAAGCTCCGCAGGGCTTGGCAAATGGGAGCGAAGAGCTTTCTCTAGCTTTTTTGCGGGTCATTTCCAGCAGTCCCAGCTTGGTCCAACCCACCACAAAACTCTTGGTGCGGTCCTTGCGCATCACAGCCTCCATGGCAGAAACAACCTGCTCCCGATGCTCTTCACGATCCATATCGATGAAATCAACGATGATAATGCCTCCGATATCCCAGAGCCGCAGAATCCTTGCAATCTGCTGCGCCGCCATAAGATTTGTCTTCAGCACCGTTTCCTCGAAATTATCGCCACCGATATATTTGGCTGTATTCACATCCATGATGGTCATGGCCTCCGTCTGATCTACAACGATGGTCACACCTTCGGGAAGCGTGATTTTCCTTGCAAAGCCGGCTCTCATCTGCTCGTCCAACCCGTAAGCTTGAAAAATCGGACTTCCTTCCGAGTAATATGTAACCTTAGGCTCTATACCAGGAACGGTTTCCTTCAGATAGCTCTTGGTTTCCTCGCCTTTAAGCTTGCTGTCGATCACAAGTTCGTCATGAAGCGGATCAAAGGCATCGCGGAGAAAACGCTGCAGCATACCTAGATCACGATGAAGAAGCGTTGGAGCAGGAGAAGATTCGCCCTTGTCGAGAATTCGCGCCCACTCTTTTCGCAGATATTCAAGATCCCCCTTAAGAAATTCTAAAGGCTCGTCCTCCGATACCGTGCGGATAATGATCCCCTCTTCGTCTGTGCGTAGCTGATCGCCGATACTCTTCAGCCTTGCTCTTTCCGCATCACGTCCAATTTTCTTGGAGACAGCAACATAATCCGCAGTAGGCATGTACACCATGCATCTACCAGGAAGCGAGAAATGGGTAGTGACCCGCGCCCCCTTGCCACCTCTCGGTTCCTTCATCACCTGCACGATCAATTCCTGACCTACTGTTAGCAGCTCCGATATTGACGGCTTCTGCTTGGGCTGCTTCTCTAAATGAGGATGGAGCACATCATCAATATATAGAAATGCATTCTTCTTCAGCCCGATATCTACAAAAGCCGCCTGCATCCCCGGCAGCACATTAACAACCCTGCCCTTATAAAAACTGCCAACTACACTTTCCTCACGACTTCGCTCAACGGCGAATTCTGCTAACCTCCCATCTTCGATGAGGGCCATCTGAATGGTCTCATGTTCACAATGAACTATCATTTGCCTCATGGCTTCACCCCTCAAATGGAAGACGATATTCTATTTTTTTATCCTAACACAATCTCAGATGATATGAATGGATAAAGAATCATGGCCCGCCCTGCGTCTTCCTCATGGTGTTTACGATTTACGCATACCAGGGCGGACCATTTGATGCAAAATAAGAAGAGATCACATGCTGCTCCGGAACGACGGCAAGCAGGCTGCCTCGTCCGCTCATGACATAAATCAGATGATACTTCTCTCGTTTAAATAGACGCATGATATCATCCAAAGGTTTCGAAGAATCTGCAACGATTGGCTGGGCAGGACCTAGTCCATCCAAATTTCGTTCATAAATCTCACTCCGATTAACCAAAAATCGTAAGAACCGGTAATGCACATTCCGATAGTCTTCAAAATTGGAATACGCTAAAAAGAGACCGATCATCAGCACATTCAAACGGATACCGCCGCCGAAGAATAACGGCTGCAAGCCATATCCGATCATGATCAAGCTGCACAAAATGCCGGCGCGGGAAGCCCACAGCAAGGTCGCATGATATGGGGCGAGCAGGCTCATGAGAGCCTGCAGCACTTTGCCGCCGTCCAGCGGCAGAATCGGGAGAAGGTTAAACAGCGCAATGATGAGATTCCCCTGAATGATATAAGATAACAGCTGCTCATCTCCCCACCCCGCCCATCTGCACACCAGAGTAATTCCAATCATGATGACATTTTGCAGCGGACCCGCAAGCGCAATGATTATTTCCTTCATCGCGGTCATCCTGCCGTCATCTTCAATGACAGCAACGCCGCCGAACGGCAGCATCTGAATAGCTCGTACCTTGAACCCCATCGCTGCCGCTGCGGCGGCGTGTCCCAATTCATGAATAAACACGATAATAAACAGGGTCAGCAATTCTAAAAAGCGACCGGTCAATACAGAGGCCAGCATGACAATAACAAAGAGAGGATGCAGCGACAATACCGTTCCCTTAAACTTAATCAAACGAAATCACTTCCGCCGGATCGACACCACGATTCCCCTCTTTCAGTTCGAAATAAAGGGCGGGCGGGCTGCCTGTGCCTGAAGACGCTAATGTGCCGATAATATCTCCACCTTGGACCCAATCGTTTACCTTAAGTCCCGATTCTGCCAGCCTGCTGTATATCGCCGTTCTCTGTCCTGTATGCTGTATGAGAATGGTGATCCCATTCTCAGGATGTTCTTTAACCTCAAGCACGCGTCCAGTCTCTATACTCTTAACCGCCCGGTCTGCTAAAGAACCCCCTCCGGCTTCCAAAACAATGCCTTTAAGGTCCACAGCAAAGGATTGAACCACCTTTCCGGAAAGCGGAGGAACTAAAGAAGTCCCGGCATTTACCTTCGTCGAGTGCTCGTCAGTTTGTCCAAAAATCGGAATAAAGGAAGGCGCGCTTCCAAAGTGCTCCTCGTACCATACTTGAGCTGCCTGGAAATCCATCTCATGGCTCAGTCCCTCAACAATAAAAGCTTGCGTACGAAGAGCCCACGGCTGCTGAAACGAAAATACCCCCCATGCCAATCCAAACACCAGCGCACTGACGATCACGCGGCGCACCAAGCCCGACAGAAACGAAGCTTTTCTTGGAGGTTCCCCCGGATCACCGGGATCCAGCGTACCATGCCAACCGCGGTGCCCTTGCTTCCAAAGCTGCTCGGGATCGGGTTCCCTCTCTGCTAGACGAGGGGATGGGTTCGCTCTGTGATCCTGTATAAAGCCTGTCTTGTGAAGATTGAGATTGGCAGGCTTCCTCTCGGGAACGGGCGTCCATGGCGACTTATCATGTGGTACCGGAGACTGTGCCCCTTCCAGCAGCTCGCGAATGCGGGCTTCTCTTCGGTTCTTAACTGAAGTTTTGATGTCCATTGTTCTTTCCCCCTTGGGGCTTGTTTTCTTACTCTATCCTATGAGGAGATGAAAGATATTTAGAACAAGCCCCATTGAAGAGGCGCGCAGAATGTATGCATATCAAAACAGCGTTGATGAAGTAAACAAAAAAACCGATGCCTCTCGGCACCGGTTCGTGTTATAAGCCCTTAACCCATTCCAAAAAACTTTTTGAATTTGGTGAACATTCCTTTTTTCTGATGAATTTGCATCAGAGGAACGGTGTCACCCAGGATACGCCGGGCGATGTTTCTATAGGCGATGGCTGCCTGGGAGTCCGGATTCATCACCGTAGGCTCTCCGATGTTGGCCGCTTTAATGACCATTTCATCATCTGGCACGATACCGATGAGATCAATATTCAGCACCTGCAGCACATCTTCAATCTCCAGCATGTCGCCGGATTTCACCATATTCGGGCGAATCCGGTTCACCACGAGCTTCGGAGACTCGACATGCGAGCTCTCCAGCAGGCCGATAATCCGATCCGCATCCCGCACGGCTGCATTCTCGGGCGTTGTAACCACAATCGCTTTATCTGCACCGGCAATTGCATTCTTAAATCCTTGCTCGATTCCAGCCGGACAATCGATAATGACGTATTCGAATTCCTTTTTCAATTCAAGTACGATATCTTTCACCTGCTCCGGAGAAACGGCATTCTTGTCTTTGGTCTGGGCTGCAGGAAGCATATACAGCTCATCAAAGCGCTTATCCTTGATTAGCGCCTGGTTAAGTCGGCATCGCCCTTCTGCAACGTCGCACAAATCGTATATTATCCGGTTTTCCAGGCCCATCACGACATCCAAATTACGAAGACCGATGTCCGTATCAACCAGACACACTTTTTTTCCGAGCAGTGCCAAAGCTGTGCCGATGTTCGCCGATGTCGTCGTTTTACCGACTCCGCCTTTACCTGAAGTTACGACGATTGCCTCTCCCATGTTCTACACCCCTTTAAACACATTAAAATCCCGACCCAAACGTGAGATGTTGCTGATCTTATCGATCTCCATGCTTCCGTCCTTCAAATACGCAAACTCCATGACCGTTTCCCGCGTCTCCCATTCATCCGGCGGTCTGCTGATCATCTGGGAGATACGGAGCTGGGTAGGGGCAAAATACGAAGCCGCTATAATCGCTTCCTCGTTGCCCTCTACACCGGCGTGCGCGGTTCCACGCAGAGCTCCCAATATGTAGATATCGCCGGTACACGTTATGGTCCCGCCGGGATTCACATCGCCGAGGAACAAGAGATCCCCATCATGATGCAGCACCTGTCCGGAACGCACCATTCCCGTCTTAAGCGTAAACTTCTCCTCTGGAATGAGCTCTGACTCAAGCGGCGGCGACTCCACATTACGTATCAGCAGGTTGCCCTTTTGCTTCAATATGTCAAGAATCGTCTGCTTCTCTTCTTCGGAAATTTTCCGGGAACCCAGCTTCACATCCACATGAATGATAGGTCCGGTCAAAATATTCTGATGACTGTGCTCCAGCTTATAGCGCAGCTCGCCGAGCAACTCCTCCAGCTCACACTGGTCATCAAGCAGGAATACCAGGCCATCTTTGATGCCCTTAATCGTTACATGATTGGATTTTACAGCCATAAGCCTGTCCCTCCCATCCCTATACATTTCGCGCTCAAACCTTCAAGTTCCTGCTAGTCTAGTAAAATGTCATATTGGAGGGTTTAGGATGCCTTCCTTCTCTGATTCTTCGTAACCAACTCAATCTGCTTGCGAAGAGGAACGTAAATCGCCAGAGCAAAGGCAAAATGAACAAGGAGATTGGGTAGCATATGATGAAGCAGTGACCAATTATAAGAAGTCGGATTGAGTCGAAACACCTTATATATGCCAAAAAGCGTACTGTCAAACAACAAGCTCCCCAGGATGACAATGGTCATCATCATAGGCAGCGGCGCCCGCGGGGACTTGAAGACAAGCCCCACCAAATACGCGGATACGCCCATAGCAAACGAATAAGTGCCAATCATCTCGCCGTAATACACGATATCGTGAAGCATGCCGAATAAGAGTCCGAGCACCAGCCCCGCGTGGCGATGATAATAAATCGATACAAAAAACAAGCAGACCAATACAAAGTTAGGATAAATCTGAAGCTGCAGCGAGCTTGGCGTTAACCAGAAAACCACCGTGCCCTGCAGGATAAACAGCACGAATAGCAACAGGAGTAGAATCTGTTTACGTGCCATCTTATTCCGGCTCCTCAGGCGTAAAGACGATGATCAGATACTTCCAATCATCAAACTTGGCCGCTGGTCTAATCGTAGCTGTTCTGCTCTGGCCGTATTGGCTTGTCTGAACGCTTATGACTTCACCGATGATCATGCCTTGAGGAATAACGCCTCCAGCACCTGATGAGATGATCTTATCTTTTTCCTTAATCGGATCATCTTCCGAAATCCGCGTCATGAGCAGTGTGTTGGTCTTCTCATCGTAGCTCTCAACCACGCCAAACGTTTTATCCTCTTTCCCGATGGCCGTTACCGCAATCGGCTGCGGATTCGGATCCTGGGCGTCCATCGTTGTCAACAGCTTCACCGTTGAGCTGAAATTGCTTACGCTGCTAACAATACCGACCATGCCGTCCACTGTCGTGACCGACATATTGGGGCGAACTCCATCGCGTTCGCCCAGATCGACGACAAGTGTCCGGTTATTCGGATCCGAGTTGACGCTAAGCACCTGCGCTGTACGGTAGTTGTATTTGTAACGTTCCTTCTGGTTCTTCGTAAAACCAAGAATATCTTGAAGTTCTTCGTAATTGGCTTTCATCGTATTGTAGGAAGCACTCTCTCGAGAATATTGGGCAACCGCTCTACGCAGCTCCTCATTCTCTTCATAGATTTCCTTCATATTCCGTACATCTTCAAAGAAACCCGCTATATAGGCAGCGGGCTTATAAAACACACTTTGCACAAAACCGACCGTATCTTTGACAAATTTTTCAGGCCAAGATAAAGAAGCTCTCGGGCCGAGCGTAAACCCCATAATAGCGATAAACGCTACCAGCCCGATGAGCATAATAAACAAACGCTTATTACCTAGCAGCTTAAACAGTTGCAACACCCTCTAACTTACTGTTTTCTCTCCCAACATTAGGGGTTTACACTTCTATTTTGATTTCTACCGTTTGGAACGGACGGCAGAGCTGCTCCGGGATTTAAACAAATGAATGTTCTCGAGCGCTTTACCTGTGCCAATGGCCACGCAATCCAGCGGATTCTCTGCAACAATCACCGGCATGCCGGTCTCTTCGGCGAGCAGTTTGTCCAGGTTGCGAAGCAATGCGCCGCCTCCCGTAAGCACGATGCCCCGGTCCATAATATCCGCAGCAAGCTCCGGAGGACATTTCTCAAGCGTAACCTTAACAGCTTCAACAATCGCATTAATGGTATCTGCCAACGCTTCGCTAATCTCATCCGAAGTAATGGTAATCGTCTTCGGCAGACCCGTCACCAAGTCACGGCCGCGAATTTCCATCGTTTCCACGGTCTCCAGCGGCATGGCGGAACCGACTTCCATCTTGAGCAGCTCGGATGTGCGCTCACCGATCATCAAGTTATATTGACGTTTGATATAGGAAATAATAGACTCATCCATCTCATCGCCTGCCACGCGTACAGAGCGGCTAGTCACGATACCGCCAAGAGAAATGACTGCAACCTCGGTCGTACCTCCGCCGATATCAACAACCATGCTGCCTGTAGGTTCCCACACAGGCAAATCGGCACCGATTGCAGCTGCAAAAGGTTCTTCAATCGTATAAGCTTCGCGTGCACCGGCTTGCTTGGTCGCATCTTCAACCGCACGCTGCTCTACCGCCGTAATGCCGGAAGGTACACATACCATCACGTTCGGATGGCGCGGGAATATGGAACGTTGCTTCTGCGCTTGACGAATAAAGTATTTAATCATCGTAGCTGTTGTATCAAAATCAGCGATGACGCCGTCTTTCATCGGACGAATGGCACGAATATTGCCTGGTGTGCGTCCAATCATTTTCTTAGCCGATTCTCCGACGGCTTCAATGCTCTTAGTATCTGTACGCAGAGCAACCACGGAAGGCTCTCTAACGACAATTCCTTTCCCACGAACATAAACCAGCGTATTTGCCGTCCCCAAATCGATTCCCAAATCTTTCGTAAAACCACCTAACATGATGTATCTCCCTTTCTTCGTCAATCTGAACTATTATATTACATCAAGCCCCGTTCCTTCAAACTTACAAACGATCCGTCCCCAATGATCAGATGATCCAGCACGTCGATCCCGACAATCTGTCCTGCCTCCACTAAGCGGGCAGTCAGCGATATGTCTTCCGGGCTGGGCGTTGGATCTCCGCTAGGATGGTTATGCGCGCACACCAGGGATGCACTGCTGCATTTGATGGCCGCTCTGAACACCTCGCGGGGATGAACGATGGAAGCATTAAGGCTTCCCATCGATAACGTTTCCTGGGCAATGACATGATTTTTCGTATTTAAAAATACACAGACAAAATGCTCTTTCTGTAAATAGCGCATCTGTTCACTGAGCAGTTCTGCCGCGTCATGCGGACTGCGAATAATAACTGGCTCTACATGTCTCGATGCGGCTAAGCGCCGTCCAAGCTCTATGCCAGCCTTCAGCTGAACAGCCTTAGCGGTTCCAATTCCTTTGATTTGCGTAATTTCCTCAATGCTAAGATCAACGAGCTGCCGGATGCCGCCTGCTTCCCCCAGCAGCCGCTGGGCTATATGTACGGCAGATTCCTGGCGGGTTCCGGTCCGAAGCAATATCGCCAGCAATTCTGCATGGCTTAAAGCGCTCGCCCCATATTGCATCATGCGCTCTCTAGGTCGTTCATCATGGGGGATGTCGCGCAGCAATAGCGTTGGCGACTCCATATATTCCCCTCTTTTCTAAGATTTAAATCAGCAGGTCACCGAAACTTCAGGATTCCCCTACATTTCGCATGCCGTTGTTCTATATCTATGAATCGGTGAGTACACCCATCCCCATTTCAGACAGCATGTCCGACAGCAGAGAAAGCGGCAGGCCGACAACGTTAAAATAGTCGCCTTCGATTCCTTCCACGATGGTTGCACCCAAGCCTTGAATCGCATACGAGCCTGCTTTGTCAGCAGGTTCCCCGCTCTTTACATAAGCCGCGATCGCATCATCACTTAACGATTTCATCTTTACGGTTGTCACACGGTGGGCAACCTTTGTACGACCAGATTCCCGGTCAACACATGCCACGCCCGTGTACACGAGGTGAGCCCGTCCTTGAAGCATGGACAACATCCTTGCCGCGTCAGCATGATCCTCCGGTTTCCCCAGAACATGATCATCTACAACTACAATCGTGTCGCTTCCCACAATGATACCATCTCCCGGATCATCCGTCAGCTTTCGGAGAACCGCTTCCGCTTTACGTAGTGCCAGTGACTCCACAATTCGCTCTGGCGACCACCCTTGCGGGGTGTCCTCATCAGCTTCACTAGGCATAATCTCGAATGGGATACGAAGGGAGGCAATCAATTCCTGACGCCGAGGAGAGGTGGAGGCCAATATGATACGGCGGTTTCTCTTCTCATTCAAGGGGGATAATCTCCTTTGTCATGTCTTAGAGCCTGCGGTATAACCAAAGTGCAGCTAGAATACCAAGCAGACTGAGCAGGCAAAAGTTAAGTTCAAGGTTAATATCATAACGAATAATGTCAAAATCAGCGCGAGGCGACCACTTAATCGGTGTAGAAGACGTTAAAAACGACAAAGCCTTGACAGGCTGAAGCGCCTTGGCAAGCCATGTTCCCGTCAGCCACCCCAGCAGCAAAAACAAGATGAGCATTCCTTTGTTTTTCTTCATGCATCCTCTTCCCTCGCCATATTTTGACACCCTAATTATTATACGGTGAATCGATAAGCAATACAAACAGAAATCCGGCAAGGGGAACTATTTCCAGTTCCAAGCCGGATTTTACGTAAATTTGAATTTATAGGCCATCCAGGAGTTTCTTTTGGCCCATGACATAGTTCATCATACCTGTTTGAATCTCCCACAAATGCCCCTTGGATTGATTTTTGTTATATTCGGAGAGCGCAGTGACTGAACTGTTCATGGATTGCTCCATCGCCGGCAGGACAGCCCCGGTCTCCGGACCCAAGCCGGCGGACAGCAACTTCATCGCTTGGATCCACTGCTGGTGCAGATTTGTGATCGCAGTCATATTCTCCGACGCCACCGCGCCCGCCTCCTGCTTCCCCAGCAGCGATGCCGATAGCGTACTCAACTCCGATACCAGCCGCCCGCTTATCGTAAAATAGTCCGTCAGCGTCTGCTCCTCGCCCGCAAAGACAGCTGACTCTATATTTGGGAGCGCGATTTCTCTTACGTATAATTCGACGCCTTCGGCCTTAAGCTGATTGCTGAGCAGCTTGGCCTGCTCGCGGTCTGGTGAAATGCCCGCATACACCCGGTTTTCCTCATCCGAATCTCCGCCGGCGGCAATACCGGACTGCAGCAGCTCCCCCTTCGCTTGCTCAGCCCGTTCCGGCGTGCTGAACACACCGTACTGAAGCATATAAAAGATTTGACCTGGAATGTGAACAGCCGATTCAGTTAAATCAGGTGCGACGGATGCACCCGTTCCACCAGAGGAATCAGCCGGTGCTTGATTAACTGCATCATTGGTTTCAAGCTGTCCCGATGTTGGATCCTCACCTGCATTACCGCCGTTAAACATAGACAGCACCATATACCCAAACAGCAAACCTGTAACAACAGCCGCTGTCACGGACAAAGCCATTTTCCAGAAGGAGGTAGGTTTGCGTGAACGATAATAACTATAGTCATCAGCAGATGACTCATATAGATCCGCCTCGGGCCCGAGATTCCAGTTGGAGTCGTTCGCTTCGGGGTCCACTCTTCCGGGATACACGTCATCATGAAGATCATAGAGTTCCTCACGCTCACGCATATCGTCATATGTATCGGTAGGATCAGGTCCGTCACCGAACGACCCGCCGTCGATATGATCCAGGCGCCGTCTTTCCTCAGCTAATCGGCCCCTGGACCGGTTATGACGTGATGTTCTCCACTCTTGACCGTTCACATCCCGGGTATCCCCCTTCTCCCGGAGCGGCGGAACGACGCGCAGATGATCATGCTGCATGCTGCTCCTAGGTTCGAACGAAGTGCCCGTATCGGCAAACCGGTCTGCCGTTGTGTCCAACTCGTCGAATACGAGATGGCGGTCATCAACTTGGTCATTGCGCCTTGCTGGAACTTTTTGATACGAATCCCGTTCCTCACGCATATGATCCTTATGACTGTCCTTCGGCGGATCGTGATCAAAACGAATCGTCATCCGTGCTTTATTCATATCCACACACCTCACTTGTCCTTCTACACCTAGCTATATGATTAAGCTTGGCAACTTATGAGTGTGCAAAAAAACAAAACAAAGCAAACAGGCTGATCAAGAAAGCATCTTGATCAGCCTGTTTAATCCTTATCGATTCCGCTCGCTATGCCTCCATTCGGAGACAAAAGCCCATGCGATCCCCTGCTGCAGCGAAGCAGCAAAGCATGCGCGCAATCCATTTACTTCTTGCCTTTAATAGACTCTGCTAAAGCAGCGCCGACTTTCCAAATATCGCCCGCCCCCATCGTGAGAACCAGATCGCCTTCTTTTACACGACCTTTGAGATCGTTCAGAACATCCTCTTTGGTAGGCAAATAGCGGGCACCGGCATTACTGTTCTGAACAATCAGCTCCACCAGCTTACCGGAACTGATACCCTCGATTTGCTTCTCGCCGGCAGGAGAATAAATATCGGTGATGATCACCTCATCCGCTTCTCCGAACGCGCGGCTAAACGCATCCAGAAGGAAAAAGGTCCTCGAATACCGCTGCGGCTGGAATACGGCAATAATCCGTTTGCCCGTCGCTTTAGCAGCACTGATCGTAGCCTCGATCTCCGTCGGATGATGCGCATAATCATCAATCACCAGAATGCCTTCTGCTTCGCCCAGCACCTGGAAGCGGCGCTTAGCTCCGTTGAACTTGACAATGGCCTCGACAATCGCTTCAAACGAAATTCCGCCCTTCAAGCAGCAAATTACCGTAGCCATTGCGTTGTAGACATTATGTTTACCTGGTACGGACAGTTCCACGGTGCCCAGCTCCATTCCATTATGAAGCATCGTAAAGCTGACGTGACGGTCGCCGAGCACCAGATTTGTTGCCGTATACTCCGCATCCGCATGAATGCCGTATGTGGTCACATTGCATTTAAGGTCAGGCAAAATAGCCTGGATGTTGTTATCGTCCGCGCAAACCACGGCCGTCCCGTCTGCCTTGATCTGGCTGAGGAACTGTACATAAGCTGCCTTGAGACGATTGAAATCCCCTTCGTAATTCTCCAGGTGATCGGCCTCAATATTCAGAACAACACCGAGCCAAGGGTGGTACTGAAGGAATGAACCGTCGCTCTCGTCGGCTTCGGCCACCACGTGCTCGCCTTCACCGGCTTTGGCATTCGTGCCAACGTTCATGATTTCCCCGCCGATGATAAATGTCGGATCGACGCCGCATTCTTCCATCACGAGTGCAATCATGGATGAAGTGGTTGTCTTACCATGCGCACCCGCTACGGCGACCCCTTTGCGTTCGTTCAAAAGACGCGCCAGCATCTGCGCACGGTGAAGGACAGGAATGTTCAGCTTCTCTGCTTCGACCCGTTCCACGTTGTCTTTGGACAATGCCGTCGAGTAAACCACAAGGTCCGCGCCCTGGACTTGCTCGGCGGTATGTCCAATGTATATTTTGGCGCCCTTGGCCGCCAGCTTTTCTGTCAATTCTTGCGATGCCACGTCAGAACCCGTGACTTTATAACCCATCTCCAGCATAACTCTTGCAATGGCGCTCATCCCGTAGCCGCCAATTCCTATAAAATGAACATGTTCCGATGTATTCAACAGATATCACCAACCTTTTTCAGAATCGGAAAGGCCCAGGAGGTTGGAACGCACGTCGGCAATCAGGTACAACGTGCCCGACACCACCCCAAGATCCTCCGCTTCCGTCCGTGACTTCAACTCTTCAAGTGCGTTTTTCCAATTTGGTTCTATGATGATTTGCAGTGTATGTTTGGCGTATTTCTCCCTTACCTGCTCTACGATGTCACCAAGCGCCTTGGCGTCCAGTTTCTTCCGGAAATCCGGTTCAGTCAGGATAAGCGTATCCACTATTGGCAGTATATGCTGCAAATACGATTCATGATGCTTATTTGCCAGCATTCCCATCATTAAGTTCAGTTTCCGATACTTATAGATCTGCGGCAAGCTTTTGGCCAAGGTTTCAGCCCCTTCGGGGTTGTGCGCACCATCGAGAACAATCCGCGGGGAGGACTGTACTTGTTCCAGTCTTCCCGCCCAGAAAGTATCCTTAAACCCTGTACGTAATTCTTCTTCATCCACGATAAAAGCCATGTACTGGCGAAGCACTTCCAGTGTCATCATGGCAAGCGCGGCATTGGCGCACTGGTGCTCGCCTTGCATCGAGATGTCCAGATCCATGTCCCGGAACGGACCCTTAAAACGGAAAGTCTGGCTTTCTTCATTCCCACGCAAACGCTCATAGGAGAACTGTTCATCTACGAGGTACAGACTTGTACGGTTTTTTTCGACCGTTTGTTTCAGAATTTCGACAGCCTCAGGCTGAGTTACCGTACTCACCACAGGGACTCCAGGCTTGATAATGCCAGCCTTCTCCGCGGCGATCTCCTGAATGGTATCACCCAGAACGTCGGTATGGTCCATTCCGATATTCGTGATCACCGAAATGATGGGATGAACGATATTAGTCACGTCAAGGCGACCACCAAGACCCGTCTCCCATACCACCACGTCCGGATAAGATACCTCGGCATAATACAGTATCGCAAGGGCGGTGGACACCTCAAACATCGTGGGCGATCCAAGCCCGGAGTTTGCAATTTCGGCTACAAGCGGCTCTAAGCGATTCGCGAGCGCCAGCAGCGTCTCTTCCGGTATGTCCTCGCCGTTATACTGAAACCGATTGGTAAACTTCGTAATATAGGGAGAAGTGTAGGTGCCAACCGTGAATCCCCCTTGAAGCAAAACCTTAGTTAAAAAAGCGCATGTGGAGCCTTTTCCATTCGTTCCGGCCACGTGAATAAATTTCAACCGCCGTTCCGGATGGCCCAGCAGCTCCATCAATCGCTGAATTCTATCCATGCCAGGGCGGATTCCAAACGGAATCAGCCCGTTGATCCAAGCTACCGCTTCCTCATAGGTATGGAACGGAGCTACAGCTGCTCCCGAATGATCAACCATCGTTCTCACCTTCTGGTCCAAGTTCATCTTGCCCTCAGCCTCTCAATTCTTCGATGCGTGCGATCACTTTACTGCGTTTGTCCGAGTAATCCACAAGCTTCGCCCGTTCTTCTTCAATCACCTTTTCCGGTGCTTTCGATACGAAACCAGGATTGTTCAGCTTCTTCTCCACACGCTCGACTTCGCTGTTCAAGTGCTGAATTTCCTTCTCCAGACGTGTGATCTCCTGAGCGATATCGATCAACCCGGCAAGGGGCAGATACATTTCAACACCTGTAACCACAGCGGTCATCGCCTTATCCGGTGCCTCAAGCGCAAGGGAGGACTGATACTCCGACGTGTTGCAGAAGCGGCAAATATAATCCGCATTGCGATCGATAATGCTGGCAATTTGCTCGCTTACCGGCTTCAATTGCAGCTCCACTTTTTTGCTCATCGGTACGTTTACTTCCGCCCGGATGTTACGTACAGCACGGATGACATCCATCAGCAGGTTCATTTCGGTAACAGCTTCCGCATTCTCAAACGCCTCATCATAGGTCGGCCATGAAGCCAACATCACCGTCTCGCCTTCATGCGGCAAATGCTGCCAGATCTCTTCGGAGATGAACGGCATGAACGGGTGGATCAAACGCATCGTGCGGTCCAGCACATAGGCAAGCACCGACTGCGTCTTT
The DNA here is from genome assembly GCF_018613005.1 of Paenibacillus sp. ISL-20. Lineage (NCBI taxonomy): Bacteria > Bacillati > Bacillota > Bacilli > Caryophanales > Paenibacillaceae > Paenibacillus > Paenibacillus sp. ISL-20. The sequence continues at coordinate 26,502 of NZ_JAGGRD010000005.1, read as the reverse complement.
TTCTTGGCCGCTTGATCCTCGCCATACAGGGACAGCTTGGCAAACTCGATATACCAGTCACACAGATCATCCCAGATGAAATTGTAAAGCAGTCGACCGGTTTCGCCAAATTCGTAGGCATCAATTAGACGCGTAATGTCGCGGGAAGTTTCGTTCAGACGATGCAAAATCCACTTGTCGGCCGTTCCCAGCTCTCCGGAAATGTCGATATCCGCGGCCGTGAAGCCCTCCAGGTTCATGAGCGCAAAACGTGACGCATTCCAGATCTTGTTCGCGAAGTTACGCGCTTGTTCCACGCGTTCCCAGCGGAAACGAAGATCCTGACCTGGCGTACTGCCGGTCGATATCATATAACGCATGGCATCCGCGCCATACTGTTCAATAACCTCAAGCGGGTCGATACCGTTTCCGAGCGACTTGGACATCTTGCGGCCTTCGCTATCCCGGACCAGACCATGGATCAGCGTATCTTTAAACGGCATTTGATCCGTAAATTCAAGCCCTTGGAAAATCATCCGCGATACCCAGAACGGAATAATATCATAACCCGTCACGAGAACGCTTGTCGGATAATAACGTTTGAAATCCTCGCTGTCCAGATTCGGCCAGCCCATGGTCGTGAACGGCCACAATGCGGAGCTGAACCAAGTATCCAGCACATCCTCATCCTGTCTCAGATCATCCTTGCCAAGCTTCGCGCGCGCTTCCTCTTCATTCATGGCAACAACCACTTCGCCCGTGGATTCGGAATACCAGGCCGGAATCCGGTGGCCCCACCACAATTGACGGGAAATACACCAATCGCGTACATTCTCCATCCAATGCAGGTAGGTTCGCTCGAACCGGTCAGGCACGAAGTTTACGCCCTTGCCGGATTTCTGCGCATCCACGGCTGCTTCCGCAAGCGGCTGCATCTTAACGAACCACTGCGTCGACAGATAAGGCTCAACCACCGCGCCGGATCTTTCGCTATGGCCAACCTGATGGAGATGATCTTCGATGCGGAGCAATACGCCCGATTCTTTCATGTCGTTTACGATCTGCTTGCGGCATTCGCTCCGGTCAAGACCTTGGTACTTACCGGCAAACTCATTCATTGTCCCGGATTCATCCATCACGGTAATTTGCGGCAGGTCATGTCTCTGACCCATTTCGAAGTCATTCGGATCATGCGCCGGCGTAATTTTAACCGCTCCGCTGCCGAAGTCCTTCTCAACGTACTCATCGGCAATAACCGGAATCTCGCGGCCGACAATCGGCAGGACCAATGTTTTGCCGATCATGTCTTTATAGCGTTCATCTTCCGGATGAACGGCTACCGCCGTATCACCAAGCATGGTCTCCGGACGGGTGGTTGCTACGGTAATGGAGCCGCTGCCGTCTTTTAGAGGATATTGCAAGTGATACAAATGGCCGTTGACCTCTTTGTACTCCACTTCAATATCGGACAAAGCCGTGCGGGCAGCCGGGTCCCAGTTGATGATGCGTTTTCCGCGATATATGAGCCCTTTATCATAGAGCTTAACGAATACTTCCCGAACCGCTTCCGACAACCCCTCGTCGAGCGTGAAACGTTCTCTGGAGTAATCGAGGGACAGGCCGATCTTGGACCATTGGTCACGGATTGTATTCGCATATAGATCCTTCCATTCCCACACTTTCTCGAGGAATTTTTCACGTCCCAGATCGTATCGGGTAACGCCTTCTTCGCGAAGCTTCTGCTCAACCTTGGTTTGCGTAGCGATGCCCGCATGGTCAGAGCCCGGCAGCCACAGCGCATCATAACCCTGCATCCGCTTTACGCGAATCAGAATATCCTGCAGCGTAAAGTCAAGGGCATGGCCGATATGAAGCATTCCCGTAACGTTTGGTGGAGGAATAACAATCGTGTACGGCTCCGCGTCCGGTCGTTTGCCAGCTTCAAAGAAGCCGCCTTCCTTCCAGTACGGATACCATTTTTGTTCAGCTGCCTTCGGATCATACGTCGTCGGCATTTCTAACTGGGATTGGTTTTGTTTTTGATCCATATTTTCGTACCTCCGATACTGTTAATCAGTTTTGCCAACCCGAAATGTTTTAGCCTCCGGGCGTGATCATGAATATTAATGTTTGGCGTGAAACAAAAAAAGCCCTTCGTCCTCAAAGGACGAAAGACTGTTCTCTCGCGGTACCACCTTTGTTTCGTGCTTATAATAATTCATCAACCGTGTCCTCCCATGAAAAACATGAAAGGCTTACGATTAAGCACGACACTTTACGCAGATAACGGCTGCGGCCGGCGAACTCTAACCAGGGTAGCAATCGATCCCTACTCTATCTCAAGTCCGCAACTCCGGGGTGACTTCGGCAAGCTGGTTCCTGCGGAATCTCACAGCGCTTGATAGCAATTCCGCTCTCTGAAGGCCATACCTTCCTACTCTTCCCGTTCAACGTTGTTCTAGCTTTTGAAATACCTGTACATATTCTATTCAAATATACCGTGGTTGTTGCATATAGTCAATATTTCGAGTGTTTCCGATCGATTTAGACATCATACCTGCCGAATCAATAAATCTTATACATTGAAAAAGCAGGCCAAGGATGTCCTACCTTGGCCTGCTTGTTCTTACGCAATTGCTCCCCCCACCGATTACTGGGGAATGTATAATACCTGTCCTTCTTCCACATTCTGCTCGGACATGCGGTTATATAACAAAAGCTCCCGCGGCGTCAGTTGATAACGCTCGGCAATCACGTCGAGTGTCTCCTCACGCTGTACAATGCACATCCGGACCTTGCGGAACGGCGTTTCCTCGCGGCGGTTACCCAGGAACAGACTCTTCCACTCCACATCCTCGGCCGATGCGGAATCAACCAATTCCTCCGCCTCTTCTTCCTCGTCCCGAGCGGCTTGATCCTGATCCTGAACCGTTCTGCTCGATTGAAGCAATGAAGATAAGCCTACACCCGATGTGCTGTTTGTGCTGCTGTTCTTCGAGTTGAAGGCCACCTTTAACTCCGGTTTGGTCGGAACCTCTTCAACTTTAACGGAAACCTCCTCCGTTATATCATCCATATCCTCCAAAGGTACTGCTTCCTCAGCAAAAACAGGCTGGGTTTCCTCCGTTTCCGGTGATTCCAGTACCGGTACGGCTTCAACTTCTTCGCCCTTACGCTCAATTACACCCGGGAAACCCGCTGCTGGATCTTCTTGCTCCGGCTCCGGCTGGGAGGCAGCCCGTTCGAATTGCCATACACTTGGAATCGACGGCTCAACTGCCTGAGCTTCCGTCTCGCTATGTAAGGCATATTCGACCGTATCCCGGGCTTCAGTCGCACCGGAGATGCTTAGGGTGCTGTCCGAGGCCTGTGAATCCCGAGTTTGGTTCTCATACTGCGCCCAGGATTCCAGATACTGCTGTGTGCGCGCATCCGTCCCGGACTCTTGGGCTCTGGGCTGAGCCTCGTTGAAGTAAGAAGGTGAAGCCGAATTCGCGTCAGAGTTAGCTCCGCCTTGAAACTGGTCATACGGGTTGGCTGCGAACTGCTGCTCCCCGTTCGAATAATCTGTCGCTTCAGGAGCATGTACCACTGTGAATTCCTCATTGGCCCATACTTGGTCACGGGCTCCCGGAGCCGCCGCCTGAATTCCTTTGAGCGACAGAACCCCTGTAATGTTCAAGCTGCGCTTGGATAACAAATCCACGTCAAAATTCTCGATCTCGACCGCGATGTCATCCAATGATGATACCCGGTTCAGCGGGACCGTGATTTCGACCGGAATCCAGTGTTCGAGCGGCTCCGTCTCTCCGGCTTCGGTGTCACCTTTATACAGGCCTGCAAGAAGCAGATGACCCCGAAGCGTGGCCTGGTCCTGCTGACTGATCACCTGAATGTGCGGGATCAACTCCGCCTCTTCCAATTCATCGATTCCCGGCAAATCTTCCGTTAAATTAATACGCTCGTAAATATCAAACCGCAATCCGTAGGACTGGTCAAACACGGGAATGTCCTCCTTTTTGGCATATACTATCCGTGATCTGTTATCACGGCATGAGCCTAAGTTTTGCCACTCAATTTATCTATATGCCGAAAATAGGAGAGCATGACTTTTTTGCGAATTGTGCGTGAAAGTTACCGGTTCATTCAGGATTTTGCAAATTTTCTTAACGGCCTGCTGACTCTATGATTTGCTCTCTTAACTCCAACATATCCAGAGGCCACGGCGCATTCACCTCAATACTCTCGCCCGAGAGAGGATGAGTAAACAACAGACGTTCACCATGCAGCGCCTGGCGGGGAAACGTCCCTGGTCCTCCGTACAATAAATCTCCCAGAAGCGGATGTCCCATATGACTTAGATGCACCCGAATCTGATGCGTACGGCCGGTTTCCAGACGAATTTGCAGCAGGCTGGCTTTCGGATACACTTCAGATGAGAGAATATGCGTGATCGCAGCCTGCCCGGTTAATGAAACCCTCCGGCGGCTTGCATGATAGCGGTCTTTGCCTATCGGCAAATCGATTCTCTTCAGATCCTGCGAGACCCTCCTCTGAACGATAGCCGCATAAATCCGGACGATCTTCTTCTCCCGCATGGCCTCGTCAAGCTTTAGCTGCGCATATTCATTCTTGGCGTACAGTACGGGACCTGTTGTATCCTTATCCAGCCGATGAATATGCCGGACTGCCGTATGAATACCTTCGGCTTCGTAATATGCGGCTACCCCATGATTCAGCGTCGTCTCCGTGCTCTCGTTGTCCGGATGGACCGCCATGCCGGCCGGTTTGTTCACGACCAGGCAGAAATCGTCCTCGTACAATACATCTAGCTCCTGCCATCTCGGTTCGATGCCGTAATTCCGATAAGGAAAAAGGACCAGCCGAAGCCGATCCCCTCTCCATTGTATCCCCTGTTCATGATGAAGCTTGCGATACAGCTTCTCGGGCATACCGACCGTTTCTATAAGCCACTTGGCAGCAGCCTCGTTCCGATCCGGCTGACTAAGCAGCGCCTTGCCGGGCGTCATCTCCAGCCATTCGCCGCGTTTGCTCCAATTGCCCACGTAACTCATAGGCTCTTAAAGGCGTTATAGTTGGCTTCGATGGTAGCATCGATATCTTCCACCGTATGCGCTCCCGAGATGAACATGCCCTCGAACTGGGAAGGAGGTACGCTGACTCCCTCTTGTACCATCGCTGCAAAATATTGACGGAAACGATCCAGGTCACTTGTCTTGGCCGTATCGAAATTGATAACCGGCGCATTCGTGAAGAAAGGACATACCATGGACCCGATCCGATTGATCGTAAGCGGGATCCCAAATTCCTGAGCGTTACGCTCAAATCCGGCCTGAAGGCGGGCTCCCCGTTCCTCCAGCTGTTCATAGATAGCAGGCGTCAACAGTTTCAGAGTCGTGTAGCCGGCCGCCATGGCTAGCGGATTTCCGCTTAACGTTCCTGCTTGATAGATCGGCCCTGCCGGAGCAATCTGATCCATCAGCTCACGCTTGCCTCCATAAGCACCGACTGGCAGACCGCCGCCGATCACCTTGCCCAAGCATGTCAGATCCGGCGTAACGCCATAACGTCCTTGCGCGCAGTTCAGGTCTACACGGAATCCGGTCATGACCTCGTCGAAAATAAGCACTGTACCATAATCGGAAGTCACCTTGCGGAGACCTTCCAGGAACCCTGGCTGTGGAGGTACCACGCCCATGTTGCCTGCCACCGGCTCAACAATGACTGCGGCGATCTCTTCGCCGAACCGCTCGAAGGCAAGCTGTACCGACTCCAAGTCATTATAAGGAACGGCAATGGTGTTGGAAGCCACACTCTCAGGGACACCCGGACTATCGGGAAGACCCAGCGTTGCGATGCCCGATCCCGCCTTGATCAGAAGACTATCAGCGTGACCGTGATAGGAGCCCTCAAATTTGATGATTTTGCTGCGCCCAGTATAACCGCGCGCCAGCCGGATGGCGCTCATGGTAGCTTCCGTACCGGAATTTACCATTCGCACAACCTCCATTGACGGTACGCGCTCGCAGACGAGTTTCGCCATCTTCGTTTCCAACAGGGTTGGCGCACCAAAGCTGGTCCCCTTCGCAGCGGTCTCCTGAAGCGCTTCAACAACCTCAGGGTGCGCGTGGCCCATAATCAGCGGTCCCCAAGAACCTACGTAATCGATAAAGCTGTTGCCATCGATATCATATACGCGGCTGCCTTCTCCGCGATCGATATAAATCGGTGTTAGTCCCACAGATTTAAACGCACGTACCGGACTGTTGACACCGCCGGGAATATATAACTTCGCTTCTTCAAAAGCAGAACGCGATAATTCTTCTTTCCGCATATCTTGGCTCATACTATGCACTCCTAACTCTTTAGTCGTTAATGGTTACTTACTGCGCATCCAGCGTGCTGCATCCTTCGAGAAATACGTGATGATAATGTCCGCACCGGCACGCTTCATCCCCGTCAGCAGCTCCATCACAATCGCCTGCTCACTGATCCATCCCTGCTGAGCAGCCGCCTTAATCATGGAATATTCCCCACTTACGTTATAAGCGACAATCGGCAGATCAAACTGATCTCTCAGCAATCTGACAACGTCAAGGTAGGCCATAGCTGGTTTCACCATCAGCATATCGGCGCCTTCCAGCACGTCCGTCTCCGCCTCGCGAAGCGCCTCTCTCACATTGGCCGGATCCATCTGATAGGTTTTACGGTCGCCGAACTGCGGAGCAGAATCGGCAGCTTCACGGAAGGGTCCGTAAAAGGCTGAAGCATACTTAACCGAGTAAGACATAATCGGCACATTATAAAATCCAGCTTCATCAAGTCCGGAACGAATAGCTTGGACAAAACCGTCCATCATGTTGGAAGGTGCTATAATATCGGCTCCCGCCTTCACTTGGGAAACCGCAGTACGGACTAGCAGCTCCAACGACTCGTCGTTTAATACATCGCCGCAGGTGTGACCATCACGCTCAAAGGTATGCACCATACCGCAATGACCGTGGTCGGTAAATTCGCACAGGCACGTATCCGCAATCACCAGAAGATCGGGATACCACGACTTGATGAGACGGGTTGCCTCTTGAACAATCCCGTCATCCGCAAAACCGGATGTGCCCACGCTGTCTTTGGTCTCGGGAATTCCGAACAGGAGCACAGCAGGAATGCCTAGACTAACGATTTCGTCTACTTCCTCTTTCAAAGTATCGAGTGAAAAATGGTAGACCCCCGGCATCGAGGAAATTTCGGATTTCACACCACTGCCATAGGTAACGAAGATCGGCTGAACCAGATCCTCCGTATGAAGCACGGTCTCGCGGACCATGCTGCGAATGCCGGCATTTTGACGCAGCCGGCGATGACGTACAATTGGAAAACTCATGACGTATACCTCCAGATGATGTAATTTTTGATCATGTATTTAAATGATAAGGATATTATGGCGCAACGCGACGTGGATCGTTCTCATTCCAAATGCACAAGGACTTCACCAGACTGTCGATCGTCGCTTCCTCGGCGAGGAGGGATACGTGCAGACCGGCTTCCTCTGCCGTCTGGGCGGTCAAAGGTCCGATGCAAGCAATCGTCGATCCTTTTAACAGTTCAGCAGGATCGGCCACGCCCATCCCATTCAGCACTTTCAGCAGATTGGTAACGGTAGAGGAACTGGTAAACGTAACCGCGTGAATGCCGCCATCATGAAGCAGCTTCAGCAGCTCATCATCATCTTCACCGCATAGCACGTTCTCATAGATCACGGCTTCCGTCACGAGCAGTCCCATTTCCGTCAGCTTCTCCGGCAGCCACTTGCGTGCCAAATCTCCGCGAGGCAGCAGCACGCGCTGACCAGGCTTGAGCTCTGAACCGTAAGCATCGATAAGGCCTTCCGCCTGGTACCGCTCCTTAATGACTTCAGCGGCTATACCGTAATTACCAAGAGCACGGGCTGTTCCTGGGCCAACCGCGACAATGCGGGCAGAGGCTAAGGAACGAATATCGCGTCCATTCTCCTTCAAGTGGCGGAAAAAGAATTCGACTCCGTTCACGCTGGTGAAGAATACCCAGTCATACGTACTCAGCTTGTCCAGTGCTTGTTGAACTCCGGCAAGCACTTCGTCCTTCGAAGGCATGACGATTTCGATGACGGGAAATTCATAAGGCTCTCCGCCCAGCTCTTCGATTTGGGATACCAATGCACTGGCCTGGCTTCGGGCCCTCGTGACCAGAATTCTTTTACCGAACAGGGGTAGGCGTTCCGCCCACTTCAGGTGCTCCCGCTGAAGCACCACCTCTCCAACAACGATGACCGCAGGCGGCTGAAAATCCGCTGCCTTGACTCTGTCCTCGATGTCCGCCAGCGTTCCCGTCAACGTATCCTGCTCCGCTCGGGTTCCCCATCTAATAAGAGCCACCGGGGTTTCTGGCGGTCTGCCATGCTTGATCAGCTGACGACTGATATAGCCAATCTTGGCCACACCCATCATAAAAATTAAAGTCCCCGTTGCATTGGTCACCTTATCCCATTGAATCATCCGATCCAGCTTTTCGGGACTTTCATGCCCGGTAATGATAGATAAAGATGAAGCATGGTCACGATGCGTCACCGGAATCCCGGCATAAGCCGGAACGCTGATCGCTGAGGTGATCCCCGGTACAATCTCGTACAAGATGCCATGACGGTATAACAGTTCCGCCTCTTCGCCTACTCTACCGAAGATGGTTGGATCGCCGCCCTTTAAACGGACAACCGTTTTGCCTTCCAAAGCATAATCAACCAGCAGCTGATTGATCTGCTCCTGCTTCATCGTATGCCGATCGGGGAGCTTGCCTACATAGACCTTCTCCGCTCCGGGCTTCATCCACCGCAGCAGCCGAGGACTGGCTAATCGGTCATACACCACGACATCCGCTTTCTCAATGCATTCCTTGCCTTTAATCGTAATCAGGCGTGCATCGCCCGGTCCTGCTCCCACGAGATAAACCTTGCCTGCCATCCCCTCAACCCCTAACTTGTGCCAGTATCTTCTCCGCTCCTTTAGCTTTCAGCTTTGCAGCCACTTCCACTCCGAGCGATTCAGGGTCGGTTCCTTCGGCGCTTTCCTTCAATACAATTTCGCCGTCTGGAGAGCCAACCATTCCTGTTAATTGTATAACGTTTTGTTCTACGCGGGAATCTTCGGCACCCACATTCTTCAAGACGGCGTAAGCCCCGATAGGCACCTGGCATCCTCCGTTCAGCTCGCTCAGAAACTTGCGTTCAGCCGCAACGGTTCGTGCAGTGACCTCATCATTGTAAAGTGAGAGCAAATGCAGCAGCTCAGCATCGTTTTCGCGGCATTCAATGCCGAGTGCGCCCTGGCCGACGGCAGGCAGGCTAATTTCAACCGACAAGTACGATGTGATCCGGTCCTCCCAGCCCATGCGCTGAAGACCGGCGGTTGCCAGAATGATGGCCTGAAATTCACCATCCTCCATTTTGCGAATGCGAGAATCGATATTCCCTCGAATCCATTCGATCTGCAGATCCGGCCGATAGGCCTTGAGCTGGCTGGACCGGCGCAGACTGCTTGTCCCTACCTTGGCACCTGTAGGAAGGTCATCCAGCGTTGTCCCTTCTTTGGAGATCAGGCAATCACGAGGATCCTTTCTTGCCGGCACCGCGCCGGACACCAAACCTTCGGGCAAAACCGAGGGCATGTCCTTCATGCTATGAACCGCCATATCAATCTCACCGTCGATCATCGCCTGCTCGATTTCTTTGACAAACAATCCTTTGCCGCCTACCTTGGAGAGGGTAACATCCAGTATGCGGTCGCCCTTGGTGACGATTTTCTTGACGGTGAAGTCATATTCCAGACCATGCTCCTTGGCTAAACGATTTAAATCATCGATAACCTGTCCTGTCTGTGTCAGTGCGAGAGCACTTTGTCTACTGCCAACTACGATTGTGCGCATCTTTCATTCCTCCTGATTATTCGCAATCCACTGCTTGATTTTGTCCTCACTCCAGGGCACATAACCTTCGCGGCGAATCTCTCCGAGCATATCCATGCGGTATGCCTTGTGAAACAGCCGCCTGCGTGCATCAGCGGACTCCACCTCTTCCCTGATTATCGAACGCATCCTATATAAAAAATCCAAATAATCCTCATACTCAGGCCCGAACTGTTCTTCGAGCTCGTCGCGTATACCGCGTGCGGCCATCGGCCCTGCTCCTGATGTTGATACAGCCAGTGTAAGCCTCCCTCGCCGCAGCACCGTCGGGTTGATAAACGTCCCGGCCTCGCCGCTGCTGGCTACGTTAACCAACACGCCAAGACGATCCGCGTCCTCCGCTATCTTCAGGTTCAGCTTGCTGTCGTCCGTTGCCGCATGAACCATGAACGCGCCTGTCAGATCGTCTGATTGATACTTCCGCTTTGTCCATCGAAGAGCCTTCTCATTGGCCAAACGTTGCAATTTCTCGCTTCGTAATATGGGACTTACAATATGTACGCTTGCCCCGGCATTCAGCAGGGTGTCGGCTTTACGTTCCGCCACCTTGCCGCCGCCGACAATCAAGCATAGTCGTCCCCTGCAATTCAGCAGGACGGGCACATAATGATCATCATATGCCATCAGCCATCACACTCCTGACCAACTATGGAAAGCGGACCACGTATTGAGAAAGAAATTCAAAATAATGAATCCATACCCGATTAAGGCCCATATGGCTGCTTCCCTGCCTGATCTTCTCCACAGGCGACGTTTGATGAAATAAACCAAATACATCGCAAGAGCCGTTAATGTAGACAGGACTTTGATATCCAATAACAAGGTCCATCGCCCAGCCATGGCCACCGACATCACGGCCAAGATGAGCGACATGACCAGAATAATCGTTCCAGCCATCAGCGCTTTATAAGAATAAACATCAAGCTTCTCCAGACTTGGCAGCCTGCGGATCGTATCATTCCATTGCTTGTGCTTCAGTTTCCGGTGAAGGAACATATAGATCGCCGCAAACACAGCCCCGACGGTCAAAGCGGCGAAGCTGACACTCGCCAGGGCAATATGAATAAGCAAGAGACGATGTTCCGTCTCCCAGCTGTACAATGCATTGTCTCCCGCCGTGAACCATATACGATTGACCAGCATGACGCTAAACCCGACGAGGTTCATTAACAGAACGGCAAACTCCGACCGCTTCATATACGCCAGGGCAATCGAAGTAATCGATATGCAGAACGCCAGCAGGAACAGGAAATCAAACAACGTAAATACCGGGAAATGGAAATGTCCGCCTTCCATCGCTCTGATGCTAATTCCGGTGAATTGTAATAGTGCAGTAATAACAAGAAGCCCTGTGCCTATCCGCTTCGCCACCGAATTGCGTGAAACGCAATCCGAGATATAAAACAGAAGGCTCAGGGCATAGATACAAATGCCGGTGATATAAATTAAGTTTAACAGCATGGGTTTGTACTCACCCTCCTCAAAGGGTGGCTGGGGCCAGAGACACCTTAAGTGGTTTCTCTTCTGCCTGCTGATCTACAGCATTCTTCGTCCGTTCAGCTTTAACGGGTGCAGTTGCTTTCTTGTTGCGGCTGCGGGCTTCCTGCTCATTCTCATGGATCAAGCTTTCCAGCGCAAAGATTTGTGAAAAATAATCCAGTGCTTCCCCGCCCTGCTTGCCGCCCGTCATTTCCTTAATCCGGTTAATGGGATCATGCATCATCTGGTTAACGATGCTCTTGGTCAAACGACGGATGACTTTTCGCTGGCGTTCATCCAGTTCTGGAAGCTTGTTGAACAAGCTTTCCATTGTTTCTTCATGAATGGCATTCGACTTCTCCTGCAAGGCCCGAATCGCCGGTCTGACACCGAGCGTCTTCAGCCATGTGTGGAATGCATCCATCTCCTCTTGAATCATCACTTCAATCTTCGCTGCTTCCACCCGGCGCATTTCCATATTGGTCTCTACAATGCCTTCCAGATCATCAATATCGTACAAGAACACATTGGAAAGTTCCCCAATCGCCGGATCGATGTCCCGTGGCACAGCAATATCAATCATGAACAACGGGCGGGCCTGACGTTTCTTCATGCTCTCTTTAACCCGCTCCGCATTCAGAACATATTCATTCGAGCCTGTAGAGCTAATAATAATATCGACTTCATGCAGCAAATTCTTGGCCTCGGCTATGGTGCACGGTGTCCCTTGGAACTTGCGTGCAAGTTCCTCCGCACGGCCAAGCGTACGGTTGGCTACAATGACTTCCGCAGCACCGTTGGCATAAAGATGCTTCACGGTAAGTTCGCTCATCTTGCCTGCGCCGAGAATCATTACTTTTTTGTCGTTAAACGTACCGAATATCCGTTTACCCAGTTCCACCGCAGCATAGCTGACAGAAACAGCACTCTCTCCGATCGATGTCTCGGAATGAGCCCGCTTGCCGAGCGTAACAGCTTGCTTAAACAACATATTAAACCAAGTACCGGTGGCATTCTGCTGCTGCGACGTCAAAAAAGCATTGCGCACCTGTCCCAGGATCTGCGTCTCTCCAATGACCATGGAATCCAAGCCGCAGGTAACCTTAAACAGATGGGAAATCGCTTGTTCGTCTTCATATATATAGAGGTGCTGTGTAAATTCTTCACGATTAATACCGAACCACTGTTCCATAAAACTGCGGATAAAGTAGCCGCACATATGAAGGCGGTCTACCACAACATAAATCTCAGTACGGTTGCAGGTAGCGACAATGACGCCCTCCAATACGCTCTTGGTCGAATTTAGCTGCTCTAACGCCTTCGGCATGTCTTCTTCCGAGAATGTAAAACGTTCTCTGACTTCCACGGGCGCTGTGCGATAGTTCAACCCAACAACGACGATGTGCATTGCATGTTCACCTGCCTATTTCTCCGAGTAGTTTTGCCGTTCACAACGGACTGTCTTGACCCTGTTCATTATATCACAGTATATTGAGCACCCTTGTCTATTTTATGAAATGTTTATGAAATCCCCATACTTCTTCATTGCATTCATGAAGATTTCTCCTGTAGATCGTACCTTACTATTGTGGATATAGAACACCTTAGATATACGTGTTATTTTCTACGAAATCTCATTTCAGAGAACGACGGACTGGAAATCGGCCGTACTTCTCATATCCCCAAAATAAATAACCATGGAAACCTCCATGGTTATCAGTATAGGCATTTTTTTAGAAGGCTGGATTAAACGAGTTCAGCCTGGTTCATCTCAGGCGTTTCTACGGTCATTTCGCCGAGACCGCGCACGAGTTTCTTAGCATAGCATTTTTCAGGTTTCAAAGCGGATACCAGATAGTCAATAGCCAATTGCGGATCTACTGTCTCCCCGCAGGTATAACAGTCAATCGCAGCAAAACCTCTCTCAGGGTATGTGTGAATCGAGAGATGGCTTTCCGACAGCAACACCAGCACAGTCGCGCCTTGTGGTTCAAACTGCTTGGATTGGACGGACATTACTGTTGCTCCACATGCTTCAGCGGCTTCCACCATCTGAGCTTGTAAAAATTCTGCACTGTTCAATAGTTCAAAATCGACTCCCCAAGTATCAACAGCAACGTGTCTTCCGAAAGTTGAGTATTCCATCTTCCGGTTTCCCCCTTCCTAGGAATAAAATGTTTGGAAATTTCATCCGCTAGGACCTACGTCATTCACTTCCCGAGGGAATAATCTCTCGCAACATTACATGTCCTGAGTGAATCCTGGTTCCTATATTCTTTTCAACGAGATTAAAAATAACATCTATGACGCTTAAATGCAACACCTTTTTCGAAAATAACCCATAAATATTTTACAGCTCAATATATGTGCGAATGAACCACTTGGTGTCATGTATCCATGAATAAAAAAGGCGCCCTGTTACAGGGCAGCCTCCTTAGGCCTCTAGCACGAATAGGCGTTGATTAAACCGTCGCAGCCGCTCATCTATGGTCTTCGTAATAAGATTATCATTCCCAGCTGCAATCCGTTGGTCCAGAAGCACGTTAATATGATGCTGGATGGATTCGATCTCTTTCTCTGCTTCATTGCTGTTGAAGAGTCGCTGCAGCTCTCCTGCCGTATTCTTGTACTCATAAATGACAATGCTGTCGTTCCCGGTGACTTGCGTAATTCTGTGCACCGTTCCCGCGTGGTAGTCGTAGCTCATCGTAAAGCCGCGATAAATCCGATTCACTTTACCTGATCCCTTAAAAGCCGCAAACAGTTTGCGTACGGCATTTGTCAGATGGGGAGTAACCAATCGGCACGACAGCTCACAGACGTACAAGCCATTCTTGCGTTCAAAGGGCAAATGAACTTCTTCCCCGCTTTCATCTTCGAGCACGAACTCCTGCTCTCCGCTATCCATGACTTTTACCCGGTTAGTAACCCGGAAAGCTTGGGTATACTGCAGAAATTGATCCATTTGAATATCCGTCATTTGCATTGTGGCATTAACATATTCTGTGGCTAACCGCTGAGCCATAAAAATCTCCCTCAATTCTTTTAACTTACTACCATTATACAGCAAATCCAAGCGGTCTTTCCTGTCTTTCGATTGAGAATATCCATCATATTTCATAAAAAAACGGAATTAGCCGGAATCAGAGCGATATTTCCCGCAAGATGCTCACTTTCCTGTAAAGAATTCACCGATTCCCTATCTTAGCCTTGAAAAAAATATCACGAAATTAATCGGATCATGCTTGCTCATTGCCTTCCGTTTCCGAATCCAGAAATGGCTCTTCCTCTTCATCCTTAGTCCCCATATGGGACTCCATGATGGCCCATAACTCATCTTTACCCAGACCGAGCTCGGATGAAAACATGACAAAAGAGTGATAGGGTTTGAAGCCTAGTGTTTCCTTCACGATCTTTACATGCTTCTCACGGCGCGTTTTCGGAATTTTGTCCGCCTTGGTCGCAACCACGCATACCGGCCGGTTATAATGCTGCAGCCATTCATACATGCTGATGTCATCTTTTGAGGGCGGGTGACGCATGTCCACAATCAGTAATACAAGCTTCAGTTCTTCCCGGCTGAGCAAATATCTCTCAATCATTTCGCCAAATGCCGCACGCTGGGTCTTGGATACCTTCGCATAACCATAGCCGGGAAAATCGACCAGATACAGGTCGTCGTTCACCCGATAATAGTTGAGCTGCTGGGTTTTCCCCGGTGTTGCACTGGTTCGGGCCAGGTTCTTACGGGATATCATACGGTTAATCAGTGATGACTTGCCCACATTGGAACGCCCTGCCAGAGCAATTTCCGGCAAGGCGTCTTCAGGATATTGAGCAGGTACGACAGCACTGATGACAAACTCGGCTTTCGTAACTTTCATAATTAGACTTTCCTCTCTAGTGCACTCCCGCTTGTTCAACGAGCGCATGCTCCAGAACCTGATCCATATGGGATACCGGAACGAACTCAATGTCGTTCTTCACGCTGTCAGGTATATCACGCAAGTCACGTTCGTTATCCTTAGGGAGTAATATTTTTTTGTAGCCGGCACGGTGGGCTGCCAGGGATTTCTCTTTCAAGCCACCAATCGGAAGAACACGTCCCCGAAGTGTAATCTCCCCCGTCATGGCCACATCACGGGCTACATGCCGTTTGGTTAAAGATGAGATAAGAGCCGTCGCAATCGTAATGCCGGCTGAAGGGCCGTCCTTCGGAATGGCTCCCTCCGGGATATGGATATGGACATCCAGCTTCTCGTGGAAATCCGGATCAATGCCCAGTTCTACCGCCTTCGAGCGGGTAAAACTGAAGGCGGCTTGAGCCGATTCCTTCATCACATCACCCAGTTTACCCGTCAAGGTCAGCTTGCCGGTACCAGGCACCACGGTAACCTCAATGGTCAGCGTCTCGCCGCCCACTTCCGTCCACGCAAGCCCTGTTACCGTGCCTACTTGATCTTCAAGCTCGGCCATGCCATAGCGAAACTTCGGAATACCGAGATATTCCTTAATATCGTCAGCCTTAATCTCAATAGATTCCGATTGATTGGTCACGATTTGTTTGGCGGCTTTGCGGCATAGCGCAGCCACTTGCTGCTCCAGATTCCGCACCCCGGATTCACGGGTATATTCCCGGATCACCTTCATGAGCGCTTCCTCGTCCAGAATCAACTGCTCCGGCGCAAGCCCATGCTCACTCTTCTGCTTGGGCAGCAAATAACGATTGGCAATCTGCAATTTCTCCAGCTCCGTATAGCCTGGAATGTACAGCACTTCCATCCGGTCCAGGAGCGGTCTTGGGATGTTGTGAAGCACATTCGCCGTCGTTACAAACATGACGTTAGACAAATCAAAAGGAACTTCCACGAAATGATCGCTGAACGTATTGTTTTGCTCAGGGTCAAGTACCTCAAGCAGTGCGGAAGACGGGTCGCCACGGAAGTCGGAGGCCATCTTATCGATTTCATCCAGCAGGAACACAGGATTCATCGAACCCGCTGTTTTCATGCCTTGAATGATACGTCCCGGCATAGCCCCAACATAAGTGCGCCGGTGACCGCGGATTTCCGCCTCGTCTCTTACTCCGCCTAATGAAACACGAACGAACTTGCGTTCCAAAGATCGGGCAATAGACCGGGCCAGCGATGTTTTACCGACCCCTGGAGGACCAACCAGACATAGAATAGGCCCCTTCATCTTCTTCACCAGCTTTTGGACCGCCAGATATTCCAACACGCGTTCCTTCGGCTTCTCGAGACCGTAATGATCCTCATCCAGCACTTGCTCCGCTTTGACGATGTCCAGATCATCCTGGGTCTTGTTCGTCCACGGCAGCGCCAATAGCCAATCGACGTAGTTCCGAATCACGCCACCCTCAGCAGAGCTTGCCGGCATTTTCTCGAGTCGGTCGATTTCCTTCTCTACCTTCTCATGTACGCGCTCCGGCAGCTCAAGCTCCTGAAGCTGACTTCGAAGTTCCTCTACCTCTCCTGCACGGCCTTCCTTGTCGCCCAGCTCTTTCTGGATGGCCTTCATCTGTTCGCGCAAATAGTATTCCTTCTGGGTCTTCTCCATTTGCTTCTTGACCCGCTGGTTGATCTTGCGCTCCAGCTCCAGCACTTCACGCTCGTTATTCAGTATATCTAGAAGTTTCTCGAGGCGTTTGCGAACATCAATTGTTTCGAGAATTTCTTGCTTATCCTTGATCTTCAGTGACAAATGACTCGTAATGACGTCTGCCAGTCGGCCCGGCTCATCAATATCGGAAACAGCCGCCAGTGTCTCTGGTGTCACCTTCTTCGACAGATTGATATAATTCTCAAACTGAGACAGTACGGTTCGCATTAATGCGGAAACTTCAGGGTCATGATTCTCTTCTTCGGGAAGCTCCCGAGCGATGACCTCATAGTATTCCTCTTGATCCGTATATTCAATAACTTCCGCACGTTCCATACCCTCCACTAGCACACGTATGGTACCGTTAGGAAGCTTAAGCATCTGGCGTACATTCGCAACTGTGCCAATTCGAAAAATATCATCCTGCGTCGGTTCTTCAATGTTCACTTCCGATTGAGAACATAGGAGAATCAAATTGTCTTCAACCATCGCCTTTTCTAAAGCCTTTACCGATTTCTCCCGGCCTACATCCAAGTGAAGCACCATGCTTGGATAGACCAACAGACCTCTCAAAGGCAGTAAAGGAAAACGACGACCTTTGGATTTACTGGGTCCCATCGCTTTCGCACCTCCAATGGCTCTCAATGTTGACACTATTCCTATTTTATCAAATCTGCGTATAAAAAACCAACCAAACGAAGCTTAACATCCTCCAGCGTCCGTTATTTTGCCGTTGCGCGGAGGCGTCGCCTGCAGCAATGAAGCGGAAGCGGATGGAAATACCTCGTTTGCAGGGAGCTGTACCACCTCCGGAGCGAACGATCCACCAAAAATATGGCTGAATACTTCATCCACCGACTCTACCGGAATTACCCGCAAACCGCCGCTCAAATCCTGAAACAGCGTCTGCCAGTTGTCTTTAGGGATGATCACGCGGGTAGCACCTGCCTGGAATGCCGCCTCCACTTTAGCGATGACCCCGCCTATCGGTTTCACTTTTCCATGAATGCTCATCTCGCCAGTCATAGCGACCTTGTTATCAACTTCAATCCCTTTGATGGCTGATACGATCGCTGTGGCCATCGCAATACCGGCGGAAGGACCGTCAATCGGTGTTCCTCCGGGAAAATTGATATGCAGGTCATAGTTTTTATGATTAAAGCCCATCGAACCCAGCACGGTTAGTACATTCTCGATCGAGCCTTTGGCCATGCTCTTGCGACGCAGCTTGCGCGAGCCTCCGCCAAATTCCTCTTCATCCACAACCCCGGTGATATTGTAGGTACCCCGGCCCTCCTCGACAGGAACCGCAGATACTTCAATTTCAAGCAGTGCCCCCATATTCGGGCCATAAACAGCTAATCCGTTTACTACGCCAATCTGAGGCTTCTCCGGTATTTTCCGGTCGGGCCTTGGCTGAAGCTGGCTGCTGCTGGCTACCCATTCTACATCCGCCGCTCGCAGCGAATCTCGCTTCTCCGTCAAAGCAAGACCGGCAGCCAATTGAATCATATTGACCGCTTCCCGCCCGTTAGAGCAGTACTGCTTCACAACTTCCACCGCTTCAGGCGCTGCATTCAAACCAATTTTCTGAATGGCATCCTCTGCAATTCTCCCAATTTCTTCAGGCAAAAGCGGACGGAAAAAAATCTCCATGCAGCGCGAGCGAAGTGCAGGAGCAATCTCTTCTGGCGAACGTGTCGTAGCACCCACCAGACGGAAGTCTGCCGGAAGGCCATTTTGAAAAATATCGTGTATATAGGCAGGTGTATTGGCATCCTCCGAATTATAATATGCACTTTCGAGCAGCACCTTGCGGTCCTCCAGCACTTTTAAAAGCTTATTCATCTGAATGGGGTGCAATTCCCCGATTTCATCAATAAACAGGATCCCCCCATGGGCCTTGGTCACCGCACCCGGCTTAGGCTGAGGAATGCCTGCTACCCCCATAGCACCGGCACCTTGATAAATCGGATCATGAACAGACCCGATGAGCGGGTCGGCAATTCCCCGTTCATCGAAACGGGCCGTCGTTGCGTCGATTTCCGTGAATTTCGCGTCATATTTAAACGGCGATTGCGGGTTCTTCTTGGCTTCCTCCATCACTACGCGGGCAGCAGCGGTCTTACCGACCCCCGGGGGTCCGTAAACGATGACATGCTGAGGGTTCGCGCTGCATAGCGCTGCCTTTAAGGCGCGCAAACCGTCCTTTTGCCCCACGATGTCATCCATCGTTTGCGGCCTTGTTTTCTCAGCGAGCGGTTTCGTTAGCGATATCGACCGGAGTTTGCGGAGTTTATCGAGCTCCTTGCGCGATTCCCGATCGACCGCTGTTTTGCTTGTCTTCTGTCCGCGCAATAAATTCCAAAAATAAATGCCGATGATGACCGCAAAAAACAGCTGCACCAGCATAATCACGATACTTAAATTCACAAGTCATTCCTCCTGTACTCCATTATGTCTTCATCCAAACGTTAATACATGGTAGTATTGCCGATTCCTTGGATGGTAAAACGCGGGAGGGGGAACAAATTGCAAAAGAGGGTGATTTAATCAGGATGCATTAACGAAGTCGTAAAGTATCAAAAAGTGGATGGGAGACGTTGTGAGACGCTCCGCGTACGTATCGTTCCTCCAATCGCTGTTGTTTCCGAATTTCATGAATGACGAGTACCAATGTAGAAATTCGGAAACAAAGGCGAACGCATCCGCTTCTCCGGAATCGATTCGTCCGCTCCGCTGGTGCGGCGCATGGTATCCTTCTTAATCGTGGGGGTGGGGAGTGGGTAGGGCTGAGCTTCATTTATCAGAAGCTCAGTTAGGAGCGATTATACTTGGAACAACAGAACGCACCATTGCAACTTTATACTAAAAAGCGACCACTTGTCTTGGTTCACACTGCTATACCTTATAAGTTCAAAATACGTTCAATGAAATGTGAGAAACAGACCTTGGACTTCGTTGGACCTATTGCTTCCTTAGAAAACAACAAACAAAACGGCAGTCTCTCCAATCCAGAGACTGCCGTTTTAATATAAGCGGATATATTAATGACTTAGTTATCTAGCTTAGACCGTGGATTTGTGCTTGCGGCCCGGGATTTCGCCGGTTTCCTCGTACACCTTCACGATATGATCGATTTCTTTCTTAAGCTCTTCAACCATGTTCTCTTCCGGTACCTTACGGATCATCTCTCCGTAACGGAAGAGCAAACCTTCACCCCGAGCGCCGGCAATACCGATGTCGGCTTCTCTGGCCTCTCCGGGACCGTTTACGGCGCAGCCCAGAACGGAAACCTTGATCGGGACTTTAATCTTCGAGATGTACTCCTCTACCTCATTGGCAATGGAGAATAAATCGATATCCAGCCGTCCGCAGGTCGGGCAAGATACCAAGGTTGCCGCATCCGAGATCAGACCGAAGGATTTTAGCAGTTCCCGGCCCACCTTGATCTCTTCCACAGGATCGGCACTCAAGGAAATACGCATCGTGCTGCCGATTCCAAGGGACAACAGCGCCCCAAGTCCGGCGGCACTCTTGACGGTACCCGAGAACAGGGTGCCTGCTTCGGTAATGCCTAAGTGAAGCGGGTATGGAATCACTTCTGCAGCCTTAGTGTAAGCTGCAATCGCCATCGGTACATCAGACGCTTTAAGCGAAACGATGATATCATGAAAATCCAGTTCTTCCAGGATTCCGATATGATACAAAGCGCTTTCGACCATGGCTTCCGGTGTCGGGTACCCGTATTTTTCAAGGAGATGATTCTCCAAGGAACCGGCGTTAACCCCGATCCGAATCGGAATCCCCTTCTCTTTGCATGCTTTCACGACAGCTTCGACCTTTTCACGCTTACCGATGTTACCCGGATTGATCCGGACTTTATCGATACCGTTCTCGATCGCCATCAGGGCAAGTTTGTAGTTAAAATGAATGTCCGCCACAAGCGGAATATGAATGCGTTTCTTGATTTCCTTAATGGCCGCAGCTGCTTCCTCATTGTTCACCGTTACCCGAACGATCTGACATCCCGCTTCTTCCAGACGGAGTATCTCGGCAACGGTCGCCTCCACATCTGCTGTTTTGGTGGTGCACATGCTTTGAATAATGACTTCGTTCTTTCCCCCAATGGTGAGATTCCCCACCTTGACGGGCCGTGTGTCTTGTCTCAAAAACATGGTACGATCTCTCCCATATAACGCCAAAGCTCCACTCCAGTCAACCCGACTGGGTATAACTGGAAGTGGAGAATCAACGTAGATTTATTCCACGTCTACTGCGCTAGAGCACATTAGGCGCTTTCTTCTTGTTTCTTATCGTCTTCGTTAGTTTTGGCTTGTAGTTCAGGAAACACTTTATCACGAACGACCTGCTCCGTAATGACGCAATCCTTAATGTCATCTCTGGACGGCACTTCGTACATCACGTCCAGCATGATGCCTTCAATGATGGAGCGCAGTCCGCGTGCACCGGTATTACGCTTAATGGCTTCGCGGGCAATCGCTTCTAGCGCGTCTGGCTCAAATTTGAGGTTTACGTTGTCAAATTCAAGCATCTTTTGGTACTGTTTCGTCAGCGCGTTTTTCGGCTCGGACAGAATACGTACCAATGTTGCCTCATCCAGCGGTTCGAGGGTAGACACAACGGGCAGACGACCAACAAACTCCGGAATCAAACCGAATTTGAGCAAATCTTCCGGTAGAACCATCGTCAGGTATTCACCTGGCTTAAGATCCTTCTGGCTTTCTCCGGATGCATTAAAGCCGATGACCTTTTTACCGATCCGGCGTTTAATGTACTGCTCCAATCCGTCAAATGCTCCGCCGCAAATGAACAGGATGTTCGTAGTATCGATCTGGATGAATTCCTGATGCGGATGCTTGCGTCCACCTTGCGGAGGCACGGAAGCAACGGTGCCTTCAAGAATTTTCAGCAGAGCCTGCTGAACCCCTTCACCGGAAACGTCACGGGTAATGGACGGGTTCTCCGATTTACGAGCCACTTTATCGATCTCATCAATATAGATAATGCCGCGTTCCGCTTTTTCAACATCATAATCCGCTGCTTGAATCAGCTTCAGCAGAATGTTCTCAACATCCTCACCAACGTAACCAGCTTCGGTCAGTGAAGTTGCATCGGCAATAGCAAACGGCACGTTGAGAATTTTGGCCATGGTTTGCGCGAGCAATGTTTTACCGGAACCTGTAGGTCCGAGCAGCAAAATATTACTCTTTTGCAATTCAACGTCCTCAATCTTGCTCTGGGTGTTGATACGTTTATAGTGGTTATAAACGGCAACCGAAAGGGATTTCTTCGCTTGATCCTGACCGATTACATATTGATCCAGAATGTCACGAATATCACGCGGTTTCGGAATATCCTTCAGATCCACTTCTTCCTCATGGCCGAGTTCTTCCTCAACGATCTCTGAACACAAGTCAATGCACTCGTCACATATATAAACACCGGGCCCCGCAACCAGCTTGCGGACCTGCTCCTGCGATTTACCGCAGAAGGAGCACTTCAGCTGCCCTTTGTCATCGTTAAATTTAAACATGCTATTACCACCCCTTAAGATTTGATCGGTGAAGTCAGAACATCATCAATAATACCGTACGCCTTCGCTTCCTCCGCGCTCATGAAAAAATCGCGGTCTGTATCGCGTTCGATTTTTTCAAGGGGCTGACCCGTGCGCTCCACATAGATTTGATTCAGCTTATGTCTGGTCTTGATGATCCAATCTGCATGGATTTGGATATCGGATGCCTGACCTTGAATGCCTCCGAGCGGCTGATGAATCATCACTTCACTGTTCTCGAGAGCATAGCGTTTGCCTGGCGCTCCTGCAGTAAGCAACAGTGATCCCATACTGGCGGCCATGCCAACGCAAATCGTGGACACATCAGGCTTGATCAACTGCATCGTATCATATATACCCATCCCGGCTGTAACCGAACCGCCAGGGGAATTGATGTACAAAGAGATGTCTTTTTCCGGATCTTCCGCAGCTAGAAACAGAAGCTGGGCGATGACAAGATTGGCAACATCGTCATCGATCGCACTGCTGAGGAATATTATGCGATCCTTCAGTAATCTTGAGTAGATATCGTAAGATCTTTCGCCTCGACTGGTTTGTTCCACAACCATAGGTACAAGACTCATGCGACCAACCTCTTTTCCTTGAAAAATATACTACAACGTTACAAAAGTTATTCTAACATGTTCACAGCACGATGTCATTTTTTAACCCTGCTTACATTCTATGAACTTGCCAAGAATTATATCCTGCCAACTTGTCTCATTATGTATGTCGAAATTAATAACCAATTCATGTCACATTTAGTATTAAATTGGCTATTCTTAGTTAAAAATAAGGCACGCATGAAATGTACGTGCCTTATCTAATGTGAGGGCAGCTTTTCGCAGCCGCCTATTTATTATTCTTCAGTTGCTTCTTTCTTCTCAACAGGAGCGCCTTCTACGCTGTTTTCCAACAAGAAGTCGATGGTTTTGCGAAGAAGCAGTTCTTCACGAAGGCTGTCAAGGGAACCGTTAGCACCCAGGATGCTGCGGATTTCATCAGCAGGACGTTTGTATGTGTCAGCCATGTTTTCCAGCTCTTTGTTGATTTCCTCTTCAGATACTTCGAGTTTTTCTTCTTTTGCGATTTGCTCAAGCACGAGGTTGTTGCGAACGCGTTTTGCAGCATCGTCTTTCATTTGACCTTCCAGATCGGCATTCGTTTGGCCGGAGAAGCTAAGGAACATTTCCAGGTTCATGCCTTGCTGGCGAAGACGGTTGTCGAAATCGCGCATCATGTTTTGAACTTCGGATTGAATCATAGCGTCAGGAATTTCAACTTCAGCGTTAGCTGCTGCTTTTTCAACGGCTTCGTTCTCACGAACGCCTTGTGCTTCTTGCTCTTTGCGAGTCAGCAGTTGTTTCTTCAGATCTTCCTTGTACTCATCAAGCGTATCGAATTCACTTACGTCTTTAGCGAATTCATCATCCAGCTCAGGAAGCTGCTTGCGTTTGATTTCGTGAACTTTCACTTTGAAGATGGCTTGTTTGTTAGCCAACTCTTCAGCATGGTAAGTTTCAGGGAATGTCACTTCCACGTCTTTGAAGTCTCCAGTAGCCATTCCGATGACTTGATCTTCAAAACCTGGAATGAACGAGTTGCTTCCAAGCTCAAGGGAATAACGCTCAGCTTGTCCACCTTCGAAAGGAACGCCGTCAACGGAACCGTCAAAATCAATCACAACGATATCGCCAGACTGGGAAGCACCTTCGTCGATTACAGTAAGCTCAGCATGACGTTGTTGCAGACGCTCGAGCTCTTCGCTCAGTTCCTCGTCGGAAACCTCAGCAGCTACTGCAGCAACTTCAACACCTTTGTATTCGCCAAGTTTAACTTCTGGTTTCACCGTTACTCTTGCTTTGAACTTGAAAGTTTCGCCTTTAGCGAATTGCTCGATGTCCACTTCCGGACGATCCACAGGGAAGATATCCGCTTGTTCTACAGCTTCGCTGTATACTTCTGGAAGAAGGATGTCGATTGCATCCTGGTACAAGCTCTCAACGCCAAAGCGAGCTTCGAAAATCGAGCGAGGTACTTTACCTTTACGGAATCCAGGTACATTTGCTTTTTTAGCTACTTTATTAAAAGCTTTGTCGAGGGCGGATGCAACGCGCTCCGCATCAACCTCAACGTCAAGAACGCCAAGGTTCTTCTCTATTTTTTCCCAAGTTGCTTTCATTTATGCTTTCCCCTCCAAAATAATTCACGTGGTCGACGCAATAATGTATCACGTACCGAATAACCACTATAGTATAAACAACATTAAATTCTTTTTCAAGGGCGAACCCTTATGCTACGATACCGTAAACGTTTTCCAACTCCGGCTAATCTTCCACGCCCGCAGCGACAAATTGCTTGAGAGATCGGTAGGCTCCCTCATAGCGGAACCTCATGGTGTCTGTTATGCCGTAGAGCGGGCGGATTTCCTCCTCATTGCGAAACCCTTTCAGACTCTCCGACACAATGTCATGCAGTGCAGCCGCCCATATGTCAAGCGTGGATTCTTCTTCATCCAGCATGGAATGATAATCTTCGGTGCCGTAAATCGCCATGATGAACTGAGACCATAATTCCTGTGCAAAATAAAACAGTGTCGGTTCATGAATCTCAGTCTGGTCGGCCACACGCTCCAAAATTTTCGAAATGGCGTCCGGGAAACTTCCCGGATCCAGGGGAACCGAATCGATCTCAATCTCGACGGCTTCCTGCCCGCGATGAAGGCTTACATGCCCTTCCATCCCTCTTCTCCGGAGCGTTTGCAGTACCCTAAATTGCAGCAGGGGATGAAGCGGTGTATCATGCAGCCACTCGACCAAAATAGCGTCGATCTCCGGACGGTCCAAATAAGCAAGCTGTTCCAGCGCCAAAATGGTCTGCTCTGTCAGCGGTCCGTTCATGACCGAAGCTAGCAGCTTGTCGGCATATCCGGCATCCTGGGCAACTTTGTCCCTAACCAACTGCCTCGCCATTTCCGCTTCGTCCGGATCATCCTCCTCGGGCTCTGCTTCGAAATCAACCGAACGGGGCACAGCCTGTTCCGGAAATGCAGCTTCAAGCCAGTCGAGGAGCGAATTCCACTCTTCATAATGCCGTTCATTCTGTCCGCCGCATTTCAGCAGAAAGCGCAGAACCTCCATCGCTTCACCGTAACGTTCATTCTCGAGCATAACCGTAAGCTGAATCTGGTAATAATCCAGCGTCTTCGGAAACAGGATGATGTTCTTGTCCTCTTGTTCTTGGGAGTAAGAGTCCTTGATAAGGACACCTCCTTTCTAGTCCTGTTTTTCGTATTCGTTGATTATAGCATATGTACTGCCAAGTTTAAAAAAGGGCCGACATCCCTCGTACTTTGCCGCATCCGGCAACCGGTTGACGACTATCTTTATATAGTCCAGTGTATATTTTATCAATATAACCCGATATGCTGCTCTCATAATCTTGCAGAACCAAAAATCTTTGCATCTTAAAATAATGATTGAATTTCTCCAGCGTATGTGATAATATATTTTTTGCTTGAAAAATTCCTATGTCCCAGTAGCTCAGCTGGATAGAGCAACGGCCTTCTAAGCCGTCGGTCAGGGGTTCGAATCCCTTCTGGGACGTAAAAAATGCACCGCCTCTTAGGGAGGCCACTGAAAAAGTCCTTCTCATAAAAAAAGGTACGGCTCCTCAAGAAAGTTGAGGAGCCGTACCTTTTTTTCGTTTATAATTAACGCATCATGGAAAGCGGGTGAGCGGATGATTCGACAACAACAAGCCTTGGTTCTGAGTCCTTATGCGGCACTGTATGACATCGTTGTACCGAAGGACAATATGCTCCGTCAAATCAA
>NZ_JAGGRD010000058.1:0-36231 GCF_018613005.1 Paenibacillus sp. ISL-20 | reverse complement strand
AAAACATTATCGTCGGTTGGCGACTCGCTTTGATAAGTTAGCAAGCTCATTCAAGGCTTTTTTAACGCTGGCATCAATTATGGTCTGGCTCGCTTAGGTTTGCATACACGCCCTAATGGTAGGCGAAGAAAAGCGACAACGAATAAATCGTTATATAAATATTGAAGATGCAAAAAGAAGTTTGATTGGAGAAATATTAATTCGATATCTAATTAATACTGAAAGAGACATACCTATGAGTGAAATACGGTTATCTACAAACAAGCATGGTAAACCTTTTTGGCCTCAACATGAAGAGTTATACTTCAACATATGACATTCTGGTCGATGGTAGTTGGAGTTATTGGTTCTGTACCTTTAGGTATTGATGTTGAAGAAGTTAAAGAAATCGATCTATATCTAATGAGTACCATGAGTGCAGAGAATTGGACAAAAAAAAGGAACTAGAGTAATCGATTATTTTTATGAGCTGTGGACGTATAAAGAGAGTTATCTTAAAGCTATGGGGTTGGGAATATCCATTTCACTTAATACAATCTCAATTGGTGATGAAAAAATAAATTCAACTTTCAAATGGTACCATTTTGATGAAAAGTATAAACTGTGTGTATGTGCAATTGATAAGCACATTGATTTTCCAAAGGATATCACTATTATTTCAATTGCAGAACTAATAAAAATAATTAAGGAAAAGTAACTGATGTTTTAAGGAGGGATACAGAAGTAGCGTTAGTTAATTTTGTGTAGTTGAAAATAACCTTACCTTGTAGAAGATTCGCTAGTCCCTGGTATGAATATGGATTTCACTCCAGCATGTGATCGAAGCGATAAAGCGAGTATCAAACCGTGAGGGCTAGCCTTAAAACTGTAATACTAGGAACTTTTCTAATACTTCTTCTTGCGGAAATTGCTCTTTTCACTGTATGAAATTCTTGATTTGCTTTTTGAATGATTAAATAAGATTCGTTTAATAAATGCTTTTCCAGATTTGTTTTGGGAAGCTGTAGAATTTTTTAAAAAAAGAGTTTTACACGAAGAGATTTTCAGTTTGCTGCTTTCCACTTGTCATAGAATGATTCAAAGAGTTCATGTTCATTTCGGTACACAGCCTTGTGTTCATCAATGATGAAGTTCGATCAGTTACACGTAGTTTATGGATAAATACTACGTGCTATATGCACGAAAACTTCGCCTGATTATTTACTTACTCAAACCAGTCCAGAGTTCCTTTAATTATTATTCGAGAAATTTTATACTAACATACGTAAAATGATCAATTATTGTAATTGGAAAATCAAATGAAGAAATTGGAGATTTGTGATCAATAAAAGCGGTTGGTCAAGAACTTACTGGTGGATTTAGATACGCTAGAAAACGATAAATATTGTTTTTTATTGTCTAACTTAATGTTTGGATTAACAGCGGATATATGTAATGTTCTTATCGTATCTATCATTACAGACTATTTGGGAAGCCCAGATGGGAGTAGCTCATGTTGGGTTCTCCTTGTGTAGATAAATGGTGTCGTAACCTTATTTTAGGTGTCGCACTTCATATTATAATCTGTCATTTACACTGTAAGCATTACCCTGATTTCGCTTTGGGATATGCATGTTCTTAGATAGGGTTTTCTCAACACAAGCTGTGTGAGAAAACAATTTAAGCTTTGTACTTTGGGGACGGAAATTATCATCAAACATCATATTAGAACCATATAGAACGTAAGAGTAAAGAAAAAAACCTTATTTAATCAAAGTTTTTTTACGCTGCAACATACTAGAGCCTAACCCGTTAGCATCGCTGGCAGCGATGAGGTCAGGGGTTCGATCCCCCTAGGCTCCATATGAAGAAAACCCTTGATGGTATATCAAGGGTTTTTTGCTGTAATAAAAGCCATTTTGACCTGTCCATGCTTTGGTTACTTTGTAAACTGGAGGCTGTCGGATATACCTTTAGCCGTACTGACGATAACTGCAGAATGTTTTTTGAGCGCGATATTAAGGCGCTCAGAGAGCTGCAGGGCTAAAGACTGCCAATCTAAATCTTCTAATCAGAGCTGCGATGTCCAAACAATTGCTGGGCCGTCTCGATAAACAAACGGGATGCCGGGGAAGCTTCCATCAGGGAAGGGATGGCAATCTCGATGTTGCGATAGGCCTTCGGGTTGGTAGGGACTGCTTTTACACCGGGAGGCAGCCAAGACAAGGAGATCGCGGGTAATAAGGCTGTACCAAGTCCCTGCTCGATCATGCTGAGGCATGTGTTGACATTATGCACAACAAACCCGAATTGCAGCTCGGCTCCTGCACGTTTGAACAGATCGACAATCGGTACTTCGTACCCACCGTTGCATATGATCATCGGATGCTGGTCCAGCATCCGTACAGGCAATACCTCCTGATCTGCAAACGGTTCATCGTCACGGAACACCGCTAGCATCTCTTCGTTATACAGCGGAAGCGTCTCATAGGCTATATCTATGGGTTCTTTGTCCGTGGCAATGATGAGAGCCACATCGATGGCCCTTGCGTTGAGCCACTCCTGAATCTCATGGATATTCCCCTCGTGCAGTTCAAACTGAATCTGAGGGTAGCGGTCCCTGATGGAACGGATAATCTTCGGCAGCAGATGCGCGGATGACATGGGGAAAGAGCCTACACGAATCGTACCAATCTCCAAACCTTTTTCGGCGGCAACGACCTGTTGAACTTTATCATACTGCTGCAAAATCCGGCGGAAAATGACCAGAATTCGCTGTCCCACATCCGTAAGCGCGATGCCGTTCCGCCGATCCCGAATAATTAGGGTGACATCCAGTTCATTCTCCAGGGAAGAGATGGCCCGGCTGACTGCGGGCTGCGTCATATTCAGTTCCTGACCTGCGCGCGTAAAACTTCCTGTCTCGGCAATTTTTATGAATAACTGCAGTTGTGAATTGTTCATAACAAATATGGTATGCTCCTTATAAATAACATGCATTTCAATTATTATGATGATTATTGTATCATGGAGAAACGGAACGATCAACGGGCTGCTCTGGCCCGATTCGGATCGAAGTCCAAATGCATATGCAGGCACAGAGCACGAGTGAGAGGGTTCGAGTTCGACATGTGCCGGATAGGAGACAAACATGATGGCTTTATCACGTGCAAGAGCAGGCTGGGTCCTAGCTTTTCTGGTACTCATGTGGGGAGTGAACTGGCCCCTGACCAAATACGGGTTAAATTACACACCACCGCTTTTATTTGCAGGCATGCGTCTGTTAATTGGGGGGTTGATGCTTGGACTGTATGCTTTTCCGCGGTACAAAACGCTACGGCTCCGGGAAACCTGGCATATCTATGCCATCTCTGCAATGCTCAACTTTATTTTCTTCTATGGCTTTCAGACCATGGGATTGACGGAAGTACCGGCAGGGTTATTCTCTTCCATCGTGTTCCTGCAGCCCGTGCTGCTCGGGATCGGTGCCTGGTTGTGGCTGGGCGAGTCGATGTATGGATTGAAAATTGCAGGATTAGTCCTCGGTTTTGCAGGCGTCGCTACCATCAGTATTGGCGGCATGACAGGCATAGTATCACCCGAAGGGGTTGTGCTCGGGTTGTTCAGTGCGATTAGCTGGGCGATCGGAACGGTATACATGAAGAGGGCTTCTGCGAAGGTCGACGGGATCTGGATGACGGCCATCCCAATTTTGATTGGCGGGGTTGTATTGACATTGACGGGTACCGCTACAGAAAGCTGGGTTGACGTGCAGTGGGGGCTTCCTTTTATATTGGATTTGCTGTTTATATCAGTGTTTGTCATTGCACTGGGATGGCTCGCGTTCTTCAAACTGGTTAGTTCCGGTGAAGCGAGCAAGGTGGGATCATTCACGTTTCTGATTCCGCTGATTGCCCTGCTGTGCAGTGTGCTGTTCCTTGGGGAGTCGGTGACGATCAATCTGATTGCAGGTCTGGTCATGATTGTAGCTAGCATTCTGCTCGTGAACGTTAAGGTGAAGGGCAGCAAGGTGGCGAAAATATAAAGCGAGCGGTGAACTTTCACGAATCGGCAGTTATAGCCGGGTGGAGGTTCGCCGTTTTTTTTTGAGTTAGATGGTAGTGCGGAAATGGAGTTGTACTGTACCTATGGTTATAGTGATCCGGAGCAAGATTGTTACATAGACACGCTCCCCGGCCGTATCGAATATCTGATTTGTATGAAAATTCGTACAAAAGCATGTGCACAGCCATTTATTGTAAGAGAGTTGTATGAAAAAACGTACAAAAACAAGCATAAAGCGATCCTAGGAGGGAAATTGAACGAAAAAGTGTACAAAAACGAGCATGAAGCGATCCTAGTAGGAAATTTGAACGAAAAATCGTACAAAAATGAGTATGAAGCGATTCCTAGAAGGAAATTTGCACGAAAAATCGGCTATAATCGAGCATGATGTGATCCTAGAGGGAATATTGTACGAAAAATCGTGCAAAAACGAGCGTGGAGCGATTCTAGAAGGAATTTTGCACGAAAAATCGTCCAAAATTCAATGTTTCTGTGTGTTTGGCTCATTTCCTTGCAACCTGGGAGCGATTTAGTTAATATATACATAATTATAATCAGCGCGGCGAAGCACGCCCCGTACTTTCTTCCAGAGCGGAAGCGAAGTCGGGGCGTTTTTGTTCTGCCTTAGAGAGGGGCGCGGAATTGAGTTTTGAAATCGAACATGAAAAATGGATAAAGAAACACTTGTCGAACCGCCGCGGGGAGCGGAAAGATGCGCTGAGAAGGGGACATGGGTACGGTAATCACATGTTTGCAGTAAAAATATGGTGGACGCTAATGGGACATTTTACGGGTTTGCATCCGGAATATGAGGTGAAGGACTGGAGAGGACGATCATATTTTGTGGACTTTATTTGGATCGTGGGTGGGCTCCGGTTCGTATTTGAAATCATGGATTATGGTTCGCATGGCAAAGATCGTTCGAAATATCGATTGGACTTAAATCGAGGGTTGTTCCTGCAATCGCAAGAATGTTACGTAATCTCCATTTCATTGGATGAGATGAAAGAAAATCCATCGTTCGTGCTGGCCATGGTACGGAGCATTTTAGCCCCTTATCTTGCGGCAATCCAAGATGAGAGCGGAACCGTCTATCGAAGATTCGGAAAAATCGAGTGTCAACTGATGCGTCTGGCCATCCGGCATGATCGTATCATTTGCCCTCCGCAAGCAGCGAAAGAACTGGAGATTCACAAGCAAACGGTCATCAAGTATTGCCGTAAATTGGTTGAACAAGGCAAGTTCCGAGCAATACCGACAGGTACTGCTGGCAAGATATATCGATACGAGTACATCGGATCGATTCAAAGTCCCGATCTTTTGTAAACAACATCAGAGGCCTGTGAATCAGGTAGACGAACGCTCGATCTGTCCAATGTCTGTTATCACACGATGCAGACGTGATGGTGCGCGTATTCGAGATCGGCCCCATTCGAACGTCGACGGTGCGTATATTCGAGATCGGTTCTCCATTCGAACGTCGATGGTGCGCGTATTCGAGATCGGCCCCATTCGAACGTCGATGGTGCGCATATTCGAGTTCGGTTCTCCATTCGAACGTCGACGGTGCGCATATTCGAGTTCGGTTCTCCATTCGGATCAGCGCTTGAACAACCTTTTTAGCCATAAAAATATCCCCTCCAAGTTCCCTCGCTTCTCATGATTACATGAGACTTTTTTCGAGCGTCTACTTTGAGGGGATATGTACCAACTGGTCAAACACTAATCTAGTTTGTTGTCCCGGATTAATTGCTGCAGCTGACTGGTGTAAAAGCCAAGCTCAATCTCTGAGGATAGATCCCGCAGCAGCGCTTGGATTAGGAAGCTCCTTGGTTGTTCTTTGATGAATTCTTCCCGCAGCATTGCCGCTACCTCAGACAAATCTTTTTTTCTGGAGTTCGTAATTGACAGATCCGGGATTATGGACTCGATCATATCCATCAATGCGGTTCTTCGTATCTCTTGTGTATAAGTAAGTGCTTCTAAATTAATCATGGAATATTCCTTCATGAGTTCATCGGTGAGCAAGGGATGGGGAGAACGTTGTGCCAGTCCCTGCACGAGATCATCCATTCGTTCAGCAATAAAAGCAGCTAACTCCTTTTGAACTAGGGGTTTGAACCCAAACAATACATGAAAGGTATACTCACGGATCAGTCCATTGAATATGGCTGTGACATCCCATTTCCATTCGGATATCGCATTCCCATAATGACGGAGCAAAATATCTTGGTAATACCGAAACATATTCATTTGGAGCTGATGGATGACAGAGCCTATTTTATCACTGTTCGTCGGTGGAAGCTCGTTATGATCACGCGAAATATAATAACCATGCTCGATGAAAAAATCGAACTGGTAAGCGATCTCCTCAAGAAATGTTTCCTTTTTGGGCAACTCTCTTTTGCGGATTCTCTCGACAGCATCAATCATATCTTGCTGGCGTTTATGCAAAATACTGATATACAGTTCTTCTTTGGAGCCATAGTATTTATAGATTGAGCCTTTTGCGATGCTGCAATCATCGGCGATATCTTGAATCGACGTAGCTTGGTATCCTTTTTCAGCAAAAAAACGAATGGCCGATTGCAATATTTTTTCCTTTAACAAGCTCATAGAGCAGCCCCCTTAACGATATACACATAAGCCGGATTCAAAACAACACCGAATCAGGTCATATTTATGGATACATGGATATTATACACACCCATGCCAGAAAGCACTTACCGATTTTCTCGGCGATCATATTCTTTCGACAATACATACTGATCATATCGTGATTTTAGGAACTAATCCAGACACTTTGAACAAGTACTTAATCATGAACCAATTCGATATCGGGATATTTCTCCGCGAGTCGATCCATATCGCTATTCGGGGTACCTTTTAGATACTGATCAAAAAAAGTAACGCTTACCTCATTAATGATGCGATGAACCAATCTTGGATCTTCTCCCGGGTTAGGCAATAACGGGGAAAATAGATGGAAATCCGTATAACTCATATGGGAAGTATGTGGTATCGTCATCGTATATCCGCCTCCCTGCAGCGCATTCGTGCGCCGTCTCACGGTCTCTTCCCAAAATTCTTCGTATTCCTCTTTAGTTTTATCACTCTGGGCTATTGCTTGATCCAGTTTATTGTCGAATACAGACTTATCGATGCTCTTTTCACCATTCATCTGTAAATATGGCTTCGTTAGTCCAGTGACAGGCATAGGGTCTCCATATAAGGTCCCATCCATATTGATCGCAGCTTTGATCCGGGCATCCTTCATTAACAACTGGGCAGCGGCGGCCCCGCCGTAAGAATGTCCGAACATGCCGATTCGGTCTAAATCAAGACGGCCGGTAAAAAGGTTCTGTTCATCCTGTTTATTCAATTGTTCGAGTCGATCCAAAATAAAGGATACATCCTCGGTCCATAATGGCATGTGCGCGTCAAGCCTTTCAAAACCTGAAAGATTATTCATTTGTATCAAAATCTCTCGGCCGTCGGGATATACCGTTGCAGCCGCATCATAGGGATGGTCGATCCCCACGACGATATAACCATAGCTGGCCAGCTCTTCAACCTGGAAGGTATTCTGACTGCGAAAACCCGTCATACCATGCGAGAAAATCAAGATGGGATATTTCTGCTCGGCTGAAGACAGATGGATATGGTTATAAGCATGAGTCTTAACGAGACCCAGATGGTTTAGCGTCCAAGCTGGGAATGACAACGCATGTTCGAGACCTTGCGTAATAGCTGATACATCGCG
Organism: Paenibacillus sp. ISL-20; assembly: GCF_018613005.1. Lineage (NCBI taxonomy): Bacteria > Bacillati > Bacillota > Bacilli > Caryophanales > Paenibacillaceae > Paenibacillus > Paenibacillus sp. ISL-20. The sequence continues at coordinate 28,424 of NZ_JAGGRD010000058.1, read as the reverse complement.
AATATAAGATGCGGTTTCTTCCGTTGCTCCATGTTCGGAAGGATACCAGAGCTGTACCATCAGCTCCCGGTTGTCCGTTGGATCGGCAGAGTATTCATCAGGCCGTTCCTTGTCAATAAAGTGGTATACTGTTGTTCCTATAGAATAAGGCCCCTGGGGTTGATTGAAGCTAAACACAGGCAGTAGGACAGGGAGTGCGACCATGACTGACGTATACAGGATCAACATCGAGGTCCACAACCAAGCTGCGAAATATCTCCTGTTTCCAGGGCGTTGTTTTCGTTCGTTTTTTCTAAAAAGGATACAACAAGTAAGTATAACCGAAGCTGCATAACAAGGAATCATTTGCCAACGGCAATTTTCCAATATAATCTGTACAAGCGTTACCGCATATAGCGCGATTAACGAGTAAATCAGCCAGCTTTTTTTCGTCTTTTGTCCCCAAATGGTGGTTAATGCTAATACGATAATGAATAGAATGATAACCATTTCTCCGAATCTCAAGAAAGCTCCCCCTATGTTTAACGGCTACAATCGTTATGGTTTAATTGTTTGAAATCTGCTAGCTGCTCAAGGTAACTTTAATAAACCAAAGCGCTGTACAACATAAATAGATGCAGGCAGGTCAAAAAGTAGATCAGCCAGGCAGCCTGGTTATAAATCCTGTGGATGAAAAGCGTAATGATCATGAGTGCCGGTATAATAAATAGTCCAATATATTTGTTCACAAACTGGTCCGCGTGTCCTCCGCTAAAATGGATCGGAATGTCTGGAGAACAATAAAAGCTAACAATACATGAGGCAAGGACCGAGAGGACAGTGACTGTCAGCAGCATTTTAGGATGAAGATAGAGTTTCAATTCAGTACCTCCTTTTAATGGTGCATTAGTTGTCAGTTGTTAGTTTTGGTTTTCTAAGAAAAAAACTAAGAACGAGACCTATACATGCAATGCAGGCAGCCAGGAAAAAGGTGTCCGCAAAGGATGCCGCATGGGATTCCAGAACGTTGGTTCCAACAGGGTTACTCGGCAGGTTTGATGTCATCTGAGAGGACAAATATCCCGTGAAGCCGGCTACGGCAAATGAAGCGATTACCTGCTGTGAAGCGCTTGTGAGTGGAGTAACTCTACTTACAAGGTTCTTTGGTGTTGCATTTAATACATGCGTGTTCAAAGACATCATTGATAACCCCATACCGGAACCCATTAAAAATAACACGCCCATAATGAGTGCTAACGAAGTGTCGGTTCGAACAAAGGACATCGTAAACAAGGCTATCGTCATTAATGTCATCCCAGCCAGAAGTGGGGGACGCGCTCCAACTCTATCAAATAGCTTGCCTGCCATAGGCATAAAGATCATGGAACCGACCGCCTGAGGAAGCAGGATAAGCCCTGTCGTCAGCGGTGTAAAGTCTCTAATCTGTTGAAGAAGCAGCGGGAAGAGAAGTGCCGAGCCGTACATGGCGGTTTGCATGATCCAGGAAATGATAATACCTCGTGTAAAATCAACGGATTTGAATGCACGCAGCTCAAGCAAAGGTTGTTCTTGTCTCAAGCAAGACCATATAAAAAGAATAAGCGCTATCCCACCAATGATAAGGCCGGATAAAGTCTTGGCAGAAGTCCAGTCCACCCCTCCTTCACTGACCCCAAAGGTGATCATCGCAAAGGCTAATGGTCCAAGAATCATGCCGACAATGTCCAGAGACGGAGCTTCCTTTCCTGGAAAGAGTGGCAGATGTTTTAACCCCACGAATAACCCGATTACTCCAATGGGGAGATTGATCAGAAATATCCACTGCCAGCTGACAAATTCAATCAGCCATCCGGAAATGACGGGGCCAAGCGCTGGCGCGAGCAGTAAAGGAATTCCAAACATCCCTATAATAGAACCTCTTTTATCCGGAGGTGCTAGGCGATACACCATCGCCATACCAATCGGTGATACCATGCCGCCCCCCATTCCCTGAATAACCCGGAAGGTGATTAATTGCTCGGCTGTCTGGGCAAAAGCACATAACACGGATCCGATCGTAAACAATCCAATGGATATTAGAAACACCCGTTTGGGCTGAAATTTGTCTGACATCCACCCGGCGAGGGGGATAACCGCTGACAAAGCAAGCGTATAGGCGGCTATCGACCATTGTATGGTGTGTAAAGGGCTATCAAAATATTGAACTAGCGTAGGTACGGCGACATTAACGACCGTGCTGTCCAACAGGACCATGAAGGTACCGATGATGACGGCAAGTAATGGAGCAATAATATCTTTGATCGTAAAAGGTCTTTCTTCTGAGGCGTTACGGATAATAGTTGATGGATCTGACATGATGGTGAACCTACTTTCTTTAAAATTTTGCAAGAAGAATTTGCGGAGCGGAGTAATGGCCTCTCCAATATCGCAGATTTGCCTCGATATTCTCCTTATTTAACTTATTGGTTTTTAATAAAACCGTTAAGTCATTTATAATAGTAACGATGAACGTATTCTGTGTCAAACGGGTATTCATCAAGTTTTTTATCGAGAAATATAACATTTCAGTATACTCGCCCATCTAATCTTATAGAGGGCCCTCAAAAGGAGATGAATATCGTGCGGGAATTGGAACATGAAGTCAAGGCAGCACAGCGAGGAGATCGTGAAGCGTTTATCCGGCTCTTCCGGAGGCTGGAACCCGAACTGTACGGCTTGGCGAAGTCCATTCTGAAACGCGATGAAGATTGTGCGGATGCTTTTCAGGAAACAACACTTAAAGCATATAAATCTTTATCTACATTACAAAAACCGAAGTATTTTAAAACTTGGGTGATTCGGATTCTGATCAATGAATGCAATCAGCTGCTTCGGAGCAGAGAACGTACCGTTGTTATGGCTGAAGTGCCGGAGCACACACGAGCATCCAACTATTACGAAGACAGCCACAAGCTCGATCTTCTTGAAGCGGTTGAACAATTAGATGAATCGCTTCGAATCGCCATCCATTTATTTTATTTTCAAGACTTGCCTATTAAGGAAATATCAAGTGTGCTGGATATTTCCGATGGAGCTGTAAGGGCACGTCTTCATAGAGCTCGGGGAATACTGTCTGAACAAGTGAAACAAAATCGGAAGGGGAAGCTGGCCTATGAATCCTATTGATTTGGATAAAGTACTTCGGGAGACCGGGAAGGAGCTGCGGCGTGAGGTTCCGGGTATCATTCGCCGTCGTCAGGATGAGGTCTATGCTGCCTTGGCCGAACTTCCGATGCAGACGAGAACGAAACAGAAATACCGTTTCAAAAAAGCACGCAAATTTATGGGAGCAACAGCAGCCGCAGCAATCATTGGGGTGATGAGCAGCGCATTTCTCTCCCCGATTATGGCAGAGTCATTAAAGAATATTCCACTTGTTGGCAGCATCTTCAAGCTTGCGAGTGATCTGGGACTCCGGACAGCGGAAGAACGCGGGCTGGTTACAGAACCGAACGCCAGCGTTACCCATGAAGGGGTGACCATCCGAATACCTCAGGTTGTGTATGACGGATCCCGTTTGTCCCTGGCTGTTAAGCGGGAGGGCAGTGGGCTTATTGGTGGCATATCAGACTATGAGGTCGTACAAGAAGGCGAAAATATCAAGCAGATATATCAAAGAGGTGCCATAACGAATATCGAGATGTTTGTAGACGGCACCTCACTTTATGACTATAGCGGAGGTAAAAGACCCGGTTTAACGGGGAACCCAACCTCGGATCCTAATGCGGTGCTATACCAATTAACCGCCTATTCCCATCAGGGCGAAGGGGCTCTAACCATGCCGGATCAATTTCTTTTAACAGCCAAAATCACGCTTGAAGGAATTGAAGAGCCATTTATTATCGATCTTCCTGTTCGTAAAAGTACAGACCATATCGTCGTACCATCTGGAGAGACAAGGGAGTGGGGCGGTCTTAAATTGACTCTCGAGCAGCTTACACTCACTCCAATAACGACAGACCTTATCGTTAATATTGAGCCAAGCAGCAAATCGGAAAAAATAGACTATAAAAATTTGTTGTACGAGGTATGGGATGATCGTGGGAGGGTGCTGGGATTGGTAGCTGGCATGGGCATCTACAACAAGGTTGGACAATATCATACGGAAATGATGTTTGACCGATTTGAAGATGCACCAGATACCATTACGCTCAAGCCGTTCCTGCCTGTATTTCAAGACCCATCGGCCAACTCCGGATTATTTGAAGTCGACAGTAATGGAGAAATTGTAAAGAAATACCTTAAGGATCTGGAGATCATCGTTCCTGTAGACCGCGTAAGCCTTGAAAAGCTGTATGACATTCATCCATAACGAACCATAAAAAGAAATATCCAAGGAGAACCCTATGAAAAAAGTATATAAAGTCATGTCTTCTGCGACACTAGCGGCCATACTGCTAGGCGGTGCTGCTTGGGGTAACGCTGAAGCGGCCACCGCAAAGGAAGCGGCGAAGAACACAGCATTGAGCAGTTCCGAACAAACAGCATCCAAATCAGCCAGTATGACCCAATCCGGCATTACGCTTGAATTATCAAAGGCGATATATGACGGCAACTATGTCAGCATTACTGTCAAACGGAGCGCAAAAGGACTTGCCGGCGGAATTACCGAAGGGGAATATGACAGTAAGACCAACGAGTTTATTATACCGAAGGGCGCCATCAGTAACTTAGATATCTCGATTGACGGTAAATCCACAAAAACGTTTGGTAATAGCATGGGAACAAGACCAAGCGTACAATGGCGAGCAGGCGCCAATCCGGACACTGCGCTGATTACCTTAACGGATGCCTCCCAGCTTGGAGGAAATATAGCAGCCTTCCCAGACAAATTCAAGGTCACGGCCAAAATTACCCTGGAGGGTGTAAGCAAGCCGTACAGTCTGGATATTCCGATCCAAAAAAGCGCAACCAAGCCAGTTGTCCTGAAGCCTAACTTAACCAAAAAATCAGGTAACTTGAGTATGACTTTGAACAGAGTTAGCCTCACATCTTCTTCCACAAGACTGCAACTCATACTGAAGGGTCAAGCTAAGAACTCGAACATTAATTATGATTTTGTTGATAACCAAGGCAACCAACTTAACATGATCTCCGGTAATGGTTCGGACGAGAACAACAAGAATGGTGATTTCTACTACGACTTTCTCCTTGATGGACTCGGCAAAAATGCAAAGTCATTTACAATTAAACCCTACAAAGCGGAGTACATGGATGATGATTCCGGTCGTTATAAAGTGGACAGTAAAGGCGAGATCGTTAAAAATTACATGAAAAACTTTGAAATGACAGTTTCTGTGAAATAGAACATTTATGAGGAGGAATTAACAATGAAAACAATGTATAAAGTCATGAGTTCTGTGGCGTTGGCTAGTATGATTTTAGGCGGTGCAGCTTGGGGGACCGCTCAAGCCGCGAGCCAAACCGCGACTAAAGCCCAAGTATCCACGAGCAGCTCAACACAGAACGTATCCAAAACCATAGCCAGCGTTACCCAAGGTGGCATCACACTGGGAGTGTCTGAGGCGTTATATGACGGGAACTATGTCAGCATTGCGCTTCAACGAAGCGGTAAAGAACTTACCGGCAGTATTACCGGTGGGAAATGGGATGAAAAGACTAAAGAGTATGTCCAGGAGAAAGGCGCCATCAATAATATGGAAGTCTTCATCGACGGTAAATCCATTTACGAGTATGGTGGAGGAGAATTGGCCAAGAGACCGAGCTTAGGCACAAAACCGGGTGCAAATGCAGATTCAGCGTTTATGATTATCTCGGATGCTTCCCAGCTTGGCGGCAACCTCGAAGCTTTCCCGGACAAGTTTAAGGTCACGGCCAAAATCAGCCTGGAAGGTGTAGACAAACCATATACGCTGGAGATTCCGATCCAAAAAAGCGCGGGCAATCCGGTTGTTATGAAGCCTAACTTGACCAAAAAATCAGGCAACCTTAGCATGACTCTAAAACAAGTCCATGCAACGTCTACTTCTTCAAGACTTCAGCTCGTACTGAAAGGACAAGAAAAAAATTCAACGATCCTCCATGATTTTGTTGATGATCAAGGCAACAAGCTTGACCTGATTTCTGGAAAAGGTACCGACGAGAATAACACCACCAGCGATTATTATTACGACTTCATTCTTGATGCTCTGGATAAAGACGCGAAGTCGATTACAATCAAGTCATTCACGCCAGAATTTAAAGAGCCAAATGCAACACACGGCGAATTCAAATTAGACAGCAATGGTGAGATCGTCAAAAACTATATTCAAGAACTAGAAATGACCGTTCCTGTGAAGTAATTCTATACTGAAACTTATTCCCTGAAAAAGAGGGTGTCCCGCTGATCTATGAATCGCGGGGCACCCTTGGTTTGACGGCTCTGAAAGGACTCCAGCCATCAAATTCAAAGAACCCAATGCAACATCTGGCGAATTCAAATTAGTCAGCAACGGCGTTGTCGTTAAAAATCACATGAAAGAACTGGAGCTATCTGCTTCTGCTAAGAAATAATCATCGTGGACTCATTGCTTTTATGTTTTGTAATATTGTAAGTTGGTTCCTATAATAGAGAAACAACAGGCAGTCCTTATTAGGTTGCCTGTTGTTTTTTAACTGACTTTGAAGAATGTTTGTAATGAAGATACCTACCAGAGAGCGGTGATTAAACTTAACAGTTCTTGAAAAAACTAATTAGTCATACTAAAATAACATATGATATGTTTAAATCATTAACATTTTGTGCTGAACTTCAACATGTTCGTGATTTCTCGTGAAGATTTAAATCGCAAGTTTTCAAAATCACCTGAAATGAATAGTGAAGGAGAGTTAATAATGTCTGATTCTAATGAATATAAGATGATTTTTGGCTGGGAAGACGATAATGACCTAGGGGAAATGTTGATCCAGCAAATATTACGTGGTGAAAAGACAGCGACCTGCGCTCCAAAAGAGGAATATTCTGCAGAGGAACTAAAAGAAACCTACCAATCCGTCAAGAAAACACTGACGGTCTATGATAAAGAAGGAAATGCCCGATGCAAGGTCAGGGTAAAAGAAGTTTTTGAAACCACATTTGGGAACCCGGATTTGAGACTGGTACGAGGCGAGGGAAATGGAGAGAATGTAAAGCAGTTCCAGGAAAATCACAAGTCGGATTGGCATGGCATCCATGAGTTGAATGACGATTCGATACTTATAGTAGAATTGTTCGAGTTAGTAACATGATCTGAAGTGCCGCTTCCCGGTAACGCCAAGAGGCTCCATTTCAAACATCAATATCTAGCAAGCGCCGTTCCCATTCGATAGATGAAGGGAACGGCGTTTGATCTATAGCGTTTAGTAACAGTTCTTCAAGGGAGCCATGTCGGAAGTAACCATACTGATGGTGGACGATGAAATCGCGATCATTAAACTGATGGAAATCTATGTGAAAAATGAAGGCTATACGCTACTCTACGCCCATAGCGGCCACCAGGCTCTTGAAATTATAAGGATACATAAAGTGGATCTGATCATTTTAGATATCATGATGCCGCAGTTGGACGGGATTCAGACGTGCATGAAAATCCGGGAAGAGAACAACACGCCGATCATCATGCTGTCGGCCAAAAGCCAAGAAATTGATAAGATCACCGGTCTCAGCATTGGAGCGGACGACTACGTCACCAAGCCCTTCAGCCCACTTGAGCTGATCGCCCGCGTTAAATCTCAGCTTCGAAGATATAAGCATCTTAACAAGAGGATGGTTCAGGACGAGAACGAGATCAGGATCAATGAATTGATCATCAATGCGGCTTCCCATCGGGTCACGGTTGTGAAAGACGAGATTAAGTTGACGCCAAGGGAATTCGCCTTGCTGCACACTTTGGCCGTAAACAGGGGACTCGTGCTTAGCATGGACAAGATCTGTACGGCTGTATGGAATGAACCGTTCATGCAATCGAAGAACACCGTCACGGTGCATATCCGCAAGCTGCGCGAGAAGATTGAGAAGGATCCTCAACATCCGGAATATATTAGAACGGTTTGGGGGATCGGGTACAAACTCGAATAAAATAAGCCTAAAAGCGATCATATGCCGCATCCAACCTGAGGATGATATGTTGTAAAAGCCGGGGTTTTAGCTTCGCGGGAATATCACATGCCATCACGGGACAAATAGAATATGCCTGTCAAACAAATGCGGAAAGGGGCTTGTCCTGAGTTGAATTGCACTCCAATTGTTAGAAACAACTAATAATTGGAGGTGCGTTTTTTTTATATGGAGATTTTCTGTAGAGGTCTGTTACTACTTATTGATCCGGACGGAGGGAGGAAGAGGTACTATCTGCTCCTTCCTCCATATATCTTGAATTGGGGTTATGATCTATTTCTGAAGAGGTATCTTAAATTCCAATTCCGGAATATTCTCTTTAACAAAATCCCCTTGCTTATCCACTACACTGTTGCCATTTGCATCCACTTTGTACTTCAACGTTTTCACGACCAGATACTTTGCATTCTCAGAAATCGGTCCATTCAGATAATCCTGAACTTGTTTGTAATGGGTTGGCGATGAGTCATGATCAACCCAGCCCTGGGCACCTACAAATTCCAGCTCATTCCCTTGGTCATCATAAAATTCATGATCCAAGGCCGGTGTTTTCTGGTCGTTAAGGTATGCATCCGGAATCGTTCCTTCATTCTGAGCAGTGATTTGAATGAGTGTAGTTGCCGGAGATACGGTAACTTTGTTAACGGTAAGTGCAAGGTGATCATGTAATTTGGTCAATCCCGGAGTGTATACGGAAGTATGGCTTGTGTCTTTTTTGACAGGAATATCGATCTGGAATGGTTTATTAATCCCTGTGATCTCCATTGTCAAAGACATCATGAATTCGTCGGGCAATGCTACACCATTATCCACAGCATTGTTATTCGCAAAAGTTAAAATCATTGAATCCTGGTCAGGACCGGTGCCCACCGTATATCCGATACTTCGTTTGAATGCATCGGGCTCACTTTCGCTCGGATTCAGAGGTATGCCGTCTATGAGCACTTTGGTAATGCTCCCTTGACCTGTCGTGTCTTCGGGATTCCAAACGACACTACCCTTTCCATTCTCTAGAGGGTGACCGTCCGCGTCCAGTTGGACGCCCTGAAAGGAACCTTCAAATGAGCGTCCTTCCCGTTGTAAACCTAAACTCAATCGGATGCCGTCATAGATAACATCACTCGCTCGTACAGTTACTCCTTCGTGAGTATCCTGGCCGTTGGTATCCTGTACTAACCCCAGGTGGCTTGCTGCCTGAAGACCCGGATCATTGCTGCGTTCAAAAATACTGCCAACTACAGGGATCTGGCTGAGTTTTTCGGCCATAACGGGAGAGACAAACCCGCTACAAAAAACGACTACCCCCAAAGCTAAAGCAACGGTAGCAATTCCAGATGTATAGCGGAATTTCTTGCGGCGTTTATGAAGTGACGGGGACGAGAGAGACTTTTTTTCGAGCTGCGCATACGTTTGCTGCTGGTTGTCACGGATATTTTTTGGTACCTCTGTAATGTTATCCAACAGCTTTGACTGCTTTTTTAATGATTTTTCCAATTCAGCTAATTGTTCCATAGTTTATTTTCCTTTCTCTACTAGGGGTGGTATAGAGTGCTAGAGCCAGCTGATGGCGTGCACGATAAAGCCGGGATTTAACAGCTGTTTCCGACAAGTTCAGGATGGAGGCTATTTCTTTTACAGGCATGTCCTGAAAATAATAAAGTGAAACAACCATCCGCAATGAGACATCGAGCCCTTCAATGGCTTCATACAATTCAATGTTTTCATACTCTTGGGGCAATGTTGCACATTCGGCAGCATTGATTTCCTGATCATCCGTCACGGTCTCGTTCCTTCTCAGCTGCATGCGGAGCAAGGCATTACATTCGTTAATTAAAATCCGGAACACCCAGGTTTTGAAAAATTCCGGTTTTTGAAGGGAAGCGATGGACTGATAAGCTTTAAGAGTCGTCTCTTGCATAACATCCTGACAATCCTGATCTCGGGGGAGCATCGATCGAGCCATCTTATACATATCCAGCTCCATGCTCTCGAACAATCGAATAAATGAATCTTTATCACCATCTCTCGCCTGGTTGACCAATGTTTCCGTAATCACTTCAAGGACTCCTTTGTATTCGAGGCTGAGAAGCCTCTTAATGTTGACTTTCATTATATTAGATGGAGAAATATCCGTATTGGTTGTTTCGTAACGTAAAAATGTTTTAGAACGGATTTTCAACGGCTTGCGAATCGACATCAACATTACGGACGAGTATCTCCTTAGCGATTTAATGTTTGATTTCGTCGACAATGAGGGGGTTAAGAGTGTAATTACAACTCAAATATGTTGCTTAAAGCTGGCTGCAGAAATTTCATAGGATGCACTTGACTTGTTCCGTTTACACATGTAAACTTCAACCTGACAACAGTACGATTACATATGTAATTATAAAAGAAAGGAGCTTAACATGCAGTATATCCCGCGAATTTCCGAAGCCGAATGGGAAGTGATGAAGGTATTTTGGCAAAACTCACCTGCTACGGCCAATGATGTTATTGAAGCTTTGAGTGATGATAGGAACTGGAAACCAGCAACCATAAAAACGCTGATCAACAGGCTGCTCAAGAAAAAGGCAATCCAGTTTCACAAGGAAGGGAAAACTTATTTATATTCGCCAATAGTTACTGAAGAGGAATGTATAAAAGCGGAGGGCGAGTCTTTTCTAAAAAGGCTATATGGAGGAGCACTGAAGCCTATGTTTGTTCACTTTTTAAAAGAGGAGCAGCTAACCGTGGAAGAAATTAAAGAGCTTAAGAAAATTTTAGATGAAAAAGCAGGTGAACGATGAATACCGTGCTGGTTTGGCTTCCTTTCTTTTTGAAATGGCTGATCCAAACCACCATTGTGGTTTCCATCCTAATAGGGTTTATTGTTGTGCTCAAATGGCTACTGAAGGATAGGCTACCTGTAAAGTGGCAATATGCGCTTTGGATTATCGTCATCTTTAGAGCAGTACTTCCATGGGCACCTGAAAGTTCCTTCAGCCTGTACAACTTGTTCCCAATCAAGGAACAACATAGCTCAATAAGCTCATTGATTGTGGACAGGAAAGCCCAGGCATTACACGATGATATAAAGGTGGCAAATGAACCTCTCAAGACCAGCAAAACCGAATATATCAACGAACCGAGCGGTATGGAACCCCGTGAGACTTTACCAAAGTCCACCTCTCCTGTTCAGCGCTCGGAAATCCCGACAACTGATGACTGGATTCATGCGGGACTGTTCGGTTTATGGCTAATGGGCGTCATTTCCTTATCGATTCATCTGTTTCTTACCAATCGGAAGTTTGCAAGGAATATGATTAGTGGATCCAATAGCGTGGCGAGTCCAGCAATCAATCATATATTTTTGGCCTGCAAAAACGAGTTGGGCATAAAAAGAAAGATAACCTTACTGATCACGGGTCAAAAGATCGGTCCAGCTTTACATGGATTATGGTTTCCCATAATTCTGCTTCCCGCATCTATAGCAAACGAATTTTCCGAGAAGGAAATAAGGTATATCTTGCTTCATGAGCTGGTTCACTACAAAAGAAAGGATATCGCCGTAAATTGGGTGTTGACCTTTCTGCTGATCGTGCATTGGTTTAATCCGGTACTCTGGTACGCCTATCGTAAAATGAGAGAAGATCAGGAATTATCCTGCGATGCAAAGGCGATCTCCTATATTGGACCAGAGGAAGTGAAAAATTACGGGTACACGATCATTAGATTACTTGAAACGTTTTCGTCGAAAAATTCGAAACTTCTCGCTACCGCGTACTTTTCAAAGAATCAATTACAGATTAAGAGGAGAATTACTTTGATTACCTTATTTAAGAAAAAATCTTATAAACGTACAGCTTTGGGGCTTTTCATAGTCGCCATATTCATAAGCGTTGCCTTAACGAATGCCAAAGCGGAGGATGCGAACCCGGCAACCGTATTAAATGAAGAGGTAACTTCAGACAAGCAGGATTGGTTGTGGTTCAACGATTATGAGAGATCCAGTGATCTTGGTTTGGTCTACGATCCTGACATTAAAGTGGAAGATAAGGGGTACAGCTTTGAAATCGAAAGTGTACTGGTTGATAGCTCGCGGCTGGTCATTTCAGCCAAGCATAATGGCCCGGACGGACGTTTTCTGCAAAGCCCTCTAGAGGATACGGAGATACGTGTAACTGACCTTAAAGGAAATGATGTTGCTACCGAAGGTATATCAGTAGGGAACACCTATCCCGGTGTACAAGAATATGTGTTTTTGTTTGACGAACTCCCTCCAGATCAAGTTGTGGTTCAAGCAAAACCTCAGTATATCTGGGCGGATAAAGAAGATCAAATCAAAAGAGAGAAAATCGAAGTTGATTGGGATTTCGAATTCACCTTGGATATGATCAAAACAAAGCAACTGGATAAAAGAGATTTGCTTAATGAGAAGTATATCACTTCGGCAGGATTCGAGATGGGGATTGAGCAGTTAATTCGAACGCCAAACGGTATGCGGATCGACATGAACCTAAGCTTAAACGATGAACTAGGTAAAATGGGTGTACAAAATTGGGGAGATTATATGAATATCTGGTATCATCTCGAAACGGATGACCCAAAAGAGAACAAAAAATATTTTGGTCAAAAGGACGGTTCATATGCAACTAAAATTCAATTGCAAGACGTGGTTGAAGCAAATGGTAACGTAAGCTGGTCCAACACATGGTTTACATCTACCGTTTCTCCAGAGTTGAAGAACATCCGATTTGTGGTGGATGAATACAGCCTGCCTATAAACAAAGAGGCAGCCGTTGAGATTGATCTAAGCAAGCTGGCTAAAATACCTGTTGTCTTTGAAGATGAAGGAGATACGATAACGATCAAAGAACATCAATTTGAAAAAGGATCATCCACGGGTAAAACATCACTACGATTCAGCGGCAAAGGAACTTATAAAAACCAAGCAACCAGAGATGAGTGGATCGCATTGGATGATAATGGAAAAACATATACCGTGAGGACGGAGGGGAGCGGGAGTAGTACCGCCGATGGGGGAAGTGTATGGGATGATTTGGATTTCGTAATTACAGATGTACCCGACAACATATCTCAGTTGACTTTAAAACGGGTTATTGTAGATAAGAAATTCACCGATGTAGATTGGTCAGTTGATTTGCCATCCTATTCATCTCTTCCATGGTTAAGTAAATAGCTGAAATCAGTCGTCTTTAGGTAATAAGTTGACGCTAAAGCTAAAGCCTTATCGGTCATATTGATCTCGAACAGTTGTGACCCACAAGAAGAACACTATGAAAAGTGATTCTCTTGTGGGTCACTTGTATATTAGTTTATCAGAAATGAAATATGATGGAGGAATACCCAGAGACGAAGTCTGAGTTCGAATCTATCTTCATTCGAAGTGTAGACAAATATATGCAATGGATACAGGTCAGTTCCAATGACCATGGGACATGGCGATTGATATTTCACACCGTGGGGGCACCCATCGAGGAATTGCTCTTGCCCGATTTGCGCGAACGCATTGTTGGATCCATGTCATCCAAGGTGCGTTTATTTTTTATTGTCTGCATCATCATTCCTGGGCATTAATGAATTTAAGGAGTATTCCGAAATTAAACGCTTTTTAAACGAAACCATGTCCTGATTTTAATGTCGCCTTGTTAAGATTACGATGACAACCCATTAAATTTTTTTTGAAAGAGAGGTTTTAATTAAAATGAACCCCAAGTCACCTGTCTGGATATCAACGCTTGCGATCCTGATGCTGTTGGGAAGTGCGAAGTTCGCTGAAGCAAGTCAGGGCATTGCCATTGAAGAAGCAAATAAAGCGCCTCAACCTATGTTAGCAGCAAATCAGACTTCTACGGTAATACCGCTGCGACAAGTGGCGGAAGACATCGGAGCGACGGTTACCTGGAATCATGCTCAAAACAGCGTAACGGTCAAACGAGGGACAAATCAATGGCGGCTAAAGCCAGAAAGCCACAGTACCGAATTAAACGGCAGGCCAATTAAAATGGACAAGCCGGCAGTCCTCCAGAAGGGAACAATATACGTATCTATCGGGGCGTTCATCAAGGCAATGAATGCAGACATTACCTGGGATGAAAAGACGGGAATCGAGGTTGCCTCATCGGACATAGCGACTCGAGCCAGTTATTTTATGCGTTTGATTATGGAAGGAAAGACAGAGCAGGCAGGGAAAATGTTAAGCGAAGATTTATCCAAAGCGATTACTGAAACAGGTTTGAAAGAATTGGGAAAAACTTATCATGCCGCTTACGGACGGTTGGGAGCTATTCAGAAATTGTCCGTTAACAGGTCGGCCATCCATCAAAACGCGAATTTAGAATACACATTGCCTAAAGGAGGGGAACTATCCGTCACCGTTAGGTTTGATCATCGCGGCAATGTGGACGATTTATTCATAACATCCATGCTTGGTGAGAACTACGAACAACCAGCATATGACAATCCCGATTCATACAATGAACATGAAGTGATCGTCGGTGAAGGAACTTATGCTCTCCCGGGAACGTTAACCGTGCCCGAAGGGAAGGGCCCATTTCCTGCCGTGGTGCTTGTACACGGATCAGGACCAAATGATCGGGATAGTTCCATCGGTGCCGCCAAGATGTTCCGTGATCTGGCCGTCGGACTTGCTGACCGCCATATTGCCGTCCTTCGTTATGAAAAAAGAACAAGGGAGCATGCCTTAAAGTCGGATAGCGGGTTCTTTACCGTGAAGGAAGAGACGATTGACGACGCTCTTGCTGCTGTAAAGCGCCTTCAACAGGATCCGCGTATCGATGCAGAAAAAATATTCGTCTTAGGACATAGCCAGGGCGGAATGCTTATCCCGCGGATACTCGAGCAAGATATGTCGAGTTCCATCCATGGAGCTCTGATTATGGCGGGTCCATCCAAACCTCTTGAGGACATTATGCTGTGGCAGTACAACCATATGCTGGAACTTGCCAAGAGCATCGGGGCTCCTCGCGAACAGGTGTCCGGCCTGGAACAACAGCTTGCATTTTTCAAGACACAGCTGGTTTTGCTGAAAGATTCGTCATTTTCGCAATACGATGGCTTGCCAGGTTTTCAGCTGCCCCATCCTGAGTGGTGGTATGACTTCCGGAATTTCTACGGCGGAGATTTGGCAAGGAAACAAAAAGTTCCCATGTTAATTGTACAAGGAGACAATGACATGCAGGTCAGTGCGGATAATCTGGAGGGATGGAAACAAGCTCTTGCAGAACGCAACAATGTTACCTTCAAGCTGTACTCCAAGTTGAACCATCTTTTCGTTCCTTCCGAATCTAAATCGACTGGGGCGGAATATTTCCTTCCCGGAAACGTACCCGCCACCGTCATTCAGGATGTTGCGGATTGGATCCAAAGCCAACTATGAGTGAGAATCTTATCAAGGTAAACTATTGTTGCTCAGCCTGGCAGTGGAGACATAATTTCCTGGGAACTTGTTGAGAAACATACACAGGAATTATTGTCATATATCGAGCTAGGAATGAAAAAGTATGAGAGGGCATTAGGCCGGTTTTAAGATTGTCTGCTTGGGATTGGCGCCTATATACCCGTGCATGCTGCATGAAACGCCGGTTCGTTTCGGAAACAGATCCTTCTAGACCATTATGGGCTACCAGATGGCTGTAGCGTATACAGGCAGTACAATTGTGCCTCCGTTTCTCGGCTTTATGGCTTACCATTTGACCATGGGCATTCTCCGTGTTTGTTGTATTGATTGTTGCGGCGATGCTGTTATGTTAGGGAAAATTGAATGTTTACTGTAGCAAAAAAAGCTGCTGCAAGCTGAGCAGGCCAGCTCAATTTCTCATTAGAATTGAAGATATAAGGTGACTCCTGGTATACAGGGGTCATCTGCTGTTAACTGCAGTCTGGGTAGAATCTGCAATAATCAAAGTCTTAGTTTTGCTATTCCAACTTTTAAACCTTTAATCTGTTCAATACTTCTTATTTGAACATTCCCCTTGCACCTCCACCTACTGTAGGTTTTATGATAGGTATAACAATCTCGATTGTAAAATGGTTCCAGGGAGGTTAAATGAGGGTATGAATGAAGTAAGAACATATTCGATCGGAGAATTTTCGAAAAAAACGGGGGTTCCGGTTCGTACGCTGCATTATTACGATGAAGTTGGGCTGCTTAAGCCGATAAAGCATCCGGTTTCCGGACATCGTCAGTATAGCCAGGAGGATGTGCTGGCTCTTCATAAAATTGTCAGCTTGAAATTTTTAGGATGCAGCCTGGAGCAGATCAAGGAGATGAAGGAGCATTCCGAATTTGATGTCAGTTTGAACGAGAGGCTGCTGGCACAGAAAGCAGCGCTGGCAGAAGAAAAAGAGCGCATCGAGCAATCTATGCTAGCCATTGATCGGACGATTGTACTGCTTGAAAAGGAAGGATCGGTTGACAGTAACGTTCTCATGAGTTTAATCAACAACATGCAAACGGAAGACGTGCAGCGCGAATGGCTGGAAACCAAAACCGCCAAGGAAATCGTGGATCATTTGTTTAATAAATCGGAGGAAGAACAGATCGAGCTGGACATCATGTATATTCAGTTATCTAAGGATGTCAAACGATTGGCCGGAAGACCACTAAGCGATCCGGAAGTTCAAAAGCTGATTGAGGATTTTATGAAATCAACGCTGGAATTTGTAGGCGAAGAGGCTATGTATGCGTTCGGCGGAATGGAAACAAGCGAAGCCGAAGAACTGGCATCCCAGTTTCCTTCACCATATACCAGGGAAGAGGAGGAATGGTTAAACTCAGCTATGGAATATTATATGAAGCAAAATGAAATGCTCGATACAGACCATCCGCATTAGGCTGGGATCGAGATGTTAACCGCGAAGTTGAAATGATTATAGATGATATCAAGCAATTAGAGAGGAAAGAAGAGGCAACAACAAGTTACACGTAACACTTGTCCGAAAATGGAAACGTTCTTTAACAAAGGATGTTTAGATGAGTCCATAAGTCGTTACACCTTTTCACCATGGCTCCATGTGCTTCGTCTCCTCTAACCATACGTTTTTTTCATCTAACTGAGCTGAATGAGTGAACTTGTACGATATGTCGTATAGTAGATTTCGTTAAGCCGGCATCCCTTCATGGCCGCTGATGCCGTGATCCGGCCCGCAAATCTGTAGCGTTCCCAAAAGCATAATTTTAGAAGAAAAAATAATCCGTGTCACAATCGACAGGTTCTTGATTGTCATATAGGTGTAAAACAAATCACACAATATGGAGGAACCATTATGAAAAAGGTTTACAAAGTACTCAGCTCAGTAGCGCTAGCAGGAATCATTGGTACCACTTCTATGGGATATTATCAAACACAGGCAAGTGCAGCCAGTGTCGGAACAACGGTTACTGCAACTGAAAAAGCTGCAACAACTGCACCTGCTGCGGCAGTCAAGAAAGCCGAGCAAACATTAAAGAAAATAACAGGGACTGCCTATAAACTTAACAAAGGCGAGTCCTTCGGCACGAAGGAATGGTCCTATTCCGTTAAAAATTCCCCTTTTAGCCAAGTTATCTTGGATGCAAAAGGAAAAATTAGTAGAGCTAGCATCAGCACTGACAATCTGACCTACCACATCAATGAGGACAAGCTTAGTCACACATCCGAGTCAATCCAACTCGAAGCGGTGGACTCTTCTGTACAACAAGCTGCGGAAGCTGTTTTCGACAAACTGGAAGGTGTGGAGCAAGGAGAGTTGGCCAATGTCTCTCTTATTAAAAAAGGGACTAAACAAGTGTATGAGTTCATGTTCGTAGACGGAGATTTCGGAACGTGGATAGGAATCGACAAAAACACTCTTGATGTACTGAGTGTGAACGCTAGAACCCTGGCAGATGATCTGTATGGCAAGGATCAGGATGTTATTGATAAATATGAAGAAAGCATCAAAGCGCTCACCGAAAAGCAGCTGTTGGCACAAGCAACAGAGCAGGCTGAAGCTTGGCTTGGTCTTGATCTGACCGGATACGAAGCAACGAAGGATGCTTTCCCATCTGACCGCGTTGTTTTTGAGAAAAAAGGAGCCCCTACTATTATAGGTAACTTCAATTCGGACGGTATGTTCTTCTTCATCGCCGTGCAGTACCTGTGATACTGAAACCCTTCAACAATTCTCTCATGTGTGCATCATGGACCGATGGTACAGCGAATGAAATATACAACAAAAAAAGCCTGAAGGGTTCCCTGGGACTGAACCCATAAGTATGAAAAGAGTCCGGATCTAAACTGGCCCCTTAGTCAAGGACACTTTGAAAAAAAAGAGTTAAATAGCGCTTAAGAGATGATTTCTGTATTGCACAGGAATCATCTTTTTTAATCCCCATTGGTATTTGTAATGGTTATAGTAATGAATGTATCGCTTAATTTCCCGTTCTAATTCAGCAAAAGTTTTGCAGATCCGGCTCTTGACATGATCTTTCATATGGCCGAAGAAAGACTCTTGAGGCGCATTATCCAGCAGTCCCCTTGTCTAAACATGGATTGTCCGATTCCTTTGGATTTTAATAGATCTTAGTATGTTAAACTTGTGCATCAATCTCCGAATGCGCTTCAGATTGTACACGGTGTGGTATTCCTGTTCCAAGGTCATCTTAATGGAGCGAGAGCCCTTTTTAAAGCCACGTTTACGAAACGCCTTTTTAATTAGGGATGCTGCTTTCGCATCCGCTAGATCGCGTGCAAATCGCTTGTCTGCAGAACGGAGGTAGTTATAATATCCGGATCGAGTCACGCCAAGTAGCTAAACGAAAATAACGTGTCATTCGCCCTGGTCCCTGCTTTACCGCCATGCTGGATAAGCTCAAAACACTCACTTGGGTTTAGGTTTTTTCCGTCTGCTAACAGCCTCCTTTCGTTCTTGTCTAACTTTTTTACGTAAGCCTTCTTCCATCGGTCGCCACACTGTTCCACTCGCTTTATACCGAGCATCTCCACATCGAACCCGTTCGCCTCGAAGATCTCTCTGGGTGTTCGACCTAATAGGTAATGGTCGATAAATAAACGCTTAAATTCATCGGCATGAAAACAGATATTTTTGGATCTTTACAGAGAAATAGGTGTAGTTTTTTTATAATGGTAAAAAATAGGGTTTAATCTATAGGCCGTTTTAATAATGGCTGTGGGAAGATAGAGTTATATCAAATTATGATCACTTTTATAGGAAAATAATATAAAGTGATTTTTATTGACATAATGAAGAGAATTAAAATAACATAAGAATTATTTTCATCATGAAGGAGGCAGCTATGAGCTTTAAAGAACAGTTCGAAGAAATTGCAGATGTAGCACGAACCATATTCGATAACCCTGAGCTTGGCTACAAGGAATTTAAAACCAATAAAACGGTGTCGGATTTTCTGAAGAAGGTTAATCCGGATATCGAGCTGCAATCATTCAGCACAACCGGGCTTCGGACAACCCTCGGCAGCGGCAAGCCGATGAACATCGCTTTTATTGCGGAGTTGGACGCCGTATACGCTCCAACTCATTGGCGATCAGACAAGGCGACGGGAGCGGCACACAATTGCGGTCATTATACGCAGGTGGCGATCGCCCTGGCTTTATACAAACATTATTTTGAATCTAAGGCGTACGAAGCTCTGGATTATAGAATAACGTTTATTTTCATTCCCGCTGAGGAGTATTTGGATCTCGCCTATAGGGACGAGCTGCTCGCCAGCGGTAAGATCTCCTATTACGGAGGGAAACCCGAAGCGATGAAACTCGGCGTGTTCGACGATATCGACATTGGGCTATGCGTACACGCCATGGGTGGAGAGTTTGCGGAACGCACGATAGAAATCAACTGCGACCTGGCTGGATTCCTATATAAGCATTATACGTTTACCGGAAAAGCAACCCATGCGGGTTTCGATCCTTTCTCCGCCAAAAATGCCTACAGCATGTCGACCCTGTTCAATGTGGCGTTAGGCCTGAGCAGGCAGCAAATGAAGGACAGTGAGAAGGTCCGCATGAATCCGATCGTTCTGGAGTCCGACATGTCGACAAACGTCATTCCCAATCGGATTACGGTTGGCAGCGATCTGCGTACCCAGTCGGTCGACTACATGAAGGAAGCGGCCTCCAAGATGGATGATGCGGCCAAGGGCAGCGCGCTGGCCCTTCAAGGCGAGGTCGAGATTAAGACGCAGATGGGATATTTGCCGTTCGTTCAGGACCGGTATTTGTCCGAATTCGTACTGGAGGCGTTCCAGGATAACGAGGAGATTGCCGATATTTGGAACAACAACGCTATCAGCGCGGCAGGTGACATTGGCGATTTGGCCTTCATGATGCCTTGTATTCAAATCGGATACAGCGGCTTTACGGGAACGATCCACGGCGATGATTTCAAGGATATCGATCCCGAGTTTATCTATGAAGTGTTTCCAAGATTTTTAACTCAGGTACTGGAGCGAATGAGCGGACGTATCGATCGATCGAAGCTGTATCGCCGTACATTCGCCGAATACGAGCAGCTCCTTGCGTCGATAGTTAGCTCCAATTAAGAAATAAGAAAAGAGGACATCATGGCATGAAGTTAAAACTACAGTATCTCTATTTGCTTGCATTCGTGCTCATTGTAATAGCGGTTGCCGAATTTATCGGCATTCAGTCGATCCAGGTTGGCTCCGTGAAAATAAGCCTGCTCCCGCTCGTATTCGCCATTTTGATCACGATGGTGCTCGGCTTGTCGATATTCCGGAAAGGCTTTATGAGGAAGATTTACAGCAAGGAGAACGTCGGTTTCTCCAGCAAGTATCTGATCTTCATTATGCTGCCGCTTATGGCGAGATACGGCGCTGACGTTGCACCCAGAATTGAAGATATATTAAAAGTTGGCTGGGTGTTCATCATTCAGGAAATCGGTAACTTGGGTACGATTCTGCTCGGACTTCCAATCGCCATTCTGCTCGGTCTGAGAAGGGAAGCCATCGGCGCTACGCTCGGACTTGGGAGGGAAGGGGAACTTGCCTACATATCCGAGAAATATACACTCGACTCCGACGAAGGCCGTGGAGTGCTGTCCCTCTATATTATAGGCACCCTCTTCGGCACGCTGTTCTTCAGTATTCTTGCGCCGGTCATGCTTGCTGCCGGCTTCTCGATCGAAGCGTTGGCCATGTCCTCCGGCGTCGGATCCGCCAGCATGATGACAGGCTCTTCTTCCGCGCTAGTCGCGCATTCTCCTGAGATGACGGAGACCATTAACGGATACGCTGCTGCGAGCCAG
Organism: Paenibacillus sp. ISL-20; assembly: GCF_018613005.1. NCBI lineage: Bacteria > Bacillati > Bacillota > Bacilli > Caryophanales > Paenibacillaceae > Paenibacillus > Paenibacillus sp. ISL-20. The sequence goes on along the minus strand of NZ_JAGGRD010000058.1, from coordinate 7,021 downwards.
CTGCTTACCAGCTTTCTCGGAACGTATACGATGGTATTTCTCGCGGTGCCGCTGCAGCGGTTTATGTACAAATTATTGGTCAGAGGTGAGAAGAAATGAGCACCGGTTTGAATAAATACGCTAAATACGCCCTCGTCCTGCTGCTTAGCGTTGGTCTTATTTTATTTACGGAGCAAATGAAATTCATCAAAAGCGGCGAAGGCCATATTACGTTAGGGACGATAGCGGGTTTGGCCGTGCTGTGGCTTTTTTCCTTCATCGGCGTTCTGATCTCGACACTCATGAAAAAAGCTCCGCTGAAATTCTTGCAGGACTTCCCGGTTCTCGGCTGGGTATCGATCGTTTCGCTTATCTGCTGCCTGATTTCGGATGTGTTCGTGGAAGCCATCGCCAACGTCAACTTCTTGTCCATTACGACCCCGATTTTGGCGTTTGCCGGCATTTCCGTTGCCGACAGGCTGGTTGATCTTCGCAAAACATCGTGGCGCGTCGCAATCGTTGCGGTCTTCGTGTTCACGGGAACGTACGTGGGAAGTGCACTGTTATCAGAGCTCGGCCTCTATTTATCCAATAAATAAATGCTATTTCTTTAGAAACCCGCCTGTCCTTGTTGACTGGCGGGTTTCTATTTGTTTTTATATCATATTTATTCAATGCTGAAATGCTGCAGACCTATGGGGAGATTATCCGCCTGCACTTAAAAGTTCTTGAAAAAACTTATAAGTCAAATTAAAATATAACTATTACATTTCTGTTGAGTTTTTGTGATTTGAGAACAGTAAGAGAACAAGAGTCTAAAAAGAGTCGAATGCTTAAGAAGAGTATAACCGCATCTATCAACAACAGCATGGTCAGAGTATTATTGCACGTCATCGGTATGAGGCGATTATGAGGGCTTATCAATTGGGTCTGGTTGACTTGAACGGTGTCCTGATCATGTGATAAAGCGTGTGGTTGAATATGATAAAACATCTGAAGATTCGAAATAGAATCCCCTTGAAGTAGGCGCACTAACGCTGCTTTAAGGGGATTCTTTTTACCATCCTCAATCGATCGATGACCATGCTCATGTCTAATGACACAAAAGCACCTCATTTTGACGGATTATTTAAAAGGTCGAAATTACCATCAATAACTTGAACCGACTGCGTAGATAACTAAATTGGGGAAAACACAAAGGAGGTATTTACATGAAAAAAGCAGCAATTTTTGCCTTGTCAACTTGTTTGTTCCTTTCAGCTTCGGCAATCACCGCATCTGCAGCACCAGTAGAAAGTCATCAGCAGAAAATGCATGTTAAAGAACACGAAGCTAAAGAACACAAACTGCATGCGAAAGAACACAAAGCAAAAGAGCACAAAATGCGAGCTAAAAGCAAAGCACATAAAGTGCACACCAAGAGCATTAAGCCAAAAGCATTACCGAAAACAGGTTATGGTGGCGTGAGCGAGTAAGATCAAGATCGAAAAGAGGAAAATTAGGTTTTCCTCTTTTCTTTTAACGAAGGATGATACTAATGAATGATAAACGCAAATTAACACTCATAGTATTTATGACTCTTCCTGTTTTGTTATTCTCAGGTTGTCATTATCATGCATCGGAGTCTTCTGAAAAAGCGCCTCCCCCCTTGCGTCAAACCGGGTCGCCTTACTCCAAAGAAATTTCCGAGGGGAAAGGAGAACCAAGTGTAACCGTAAAGAATTCAAAGCAGCAAGACGAAGAGAACATAATAAATGAAGATGAAGAATCTGTATTTATAAAACCAAACCAAGTGTGGGTTCCGTCGGTTGGTATAAAGGCCCCTGTTGAACCAGTAGGACTGTTAGAGAATGGGCAGATGGATGCTCCCGTATCAAGCAAGGTAGCTGGCGTGTTTGTAGATGGCATTTTGCCTGGACAAAAGGGAAATGCTATTTTGGCAGGGCATGTTGACAATTATACAGGCCCCGCTGTTTTTTACCCACTTAAAAAGATAAAGCCTGGGGAACCTGTAGTGTTATCAGACAATGAAGGGAATTATCTCGTCTTCAAAGTCGTGGCCGTAGAATCTTACCCTACAGCTCAAGCGCCTATCGAAAAAATATTCGGCGATACCGATATGGAGCAGTTAAATTTAATTACTTGTACAGGAAAGTACGATCGAATAAAGGGTGAGCATGAAAAGAGGCTAGTCGTTTATACGCGGTTGTTAAAATAACAATACTACGTAGAGAAACGGGAGAAAAAAATGACAAAAGCTGTTTATTTCAGTATATACACAACAATAGTGCTGCTTTTCGGAAGTTCACACATCACAAACACTAATCCTCCAGAGGCTGAGATAAAAAAGTATTTAAATGAGTTATTCGCTGTTCGTTCAAGTTTTTTAGTGAATAAAACATCGAATATGACGAGTTACTACGATCAAGCTTATAATTCAAGTCGTAATGCATATCGAGTAGAGGAAAAAAGAAAAACCTATCTAAATACATGGGGAAATTATAGAGGAATTCATTTTACGGATTCTCAAAGTGATATTCGTGTTACCCGCATTCAAATGGAAGGGGATACAGCGAAAGTATCGTTGGCTCATTCCCAAAAATTAAGCTACATATATGTAGATAAAATCTTGCCTACCCAATCTTTTGGTATTGGTACTTGGCATGCTATTACTTTGAAAAAAAAGAATGGAAATTGGATTGTGTTTAAAGAGTGGTATCTTGATCCTATAGAAGAAAACCCAAAACTAATTGGAGGGACTTCAGGAGGCACTGTGTATTTTCCTCTTCACAATGAAATTATAAGGGATGGGAAAAATTACAAAAGAAAGAAAGCCGTTGAATATGCCAATAAATATGCTGGTACTGCTTGGGGTGCAGGCAATAATGGACGGTACAATCCAAAATATTTGAATTATAACGTTAAAGGTGGAGATTGCACGAATTTTGCCTCCCAGGTGGTTGGTGATCAGGCGGAGGGTGGAGGTCTCAAGATGAAGGGACCTTGGCGTTATCGCTATGCTGGAGGCGGGACCCGAACTTGGGTTCAGACGGATGCCTTTAAGAACTTTATTGTGCACTCCGGTTATGGAAAAGTCATTGCAACCGGATATTTCTCCGAACTTATAAAACCAACAAGCAAACATCCGGATACCGCTTTTGCAAAACTGTTACCGGGTGATTTAATTGCTCATGTTGTAGACAATGACGTAGACCATTTTTCAGTAGTAACCGGATTTGATGCCAACGGTTATCCTCTGGTTAATTCGCATACTGCAGATCGTTACCGAGCGCCTTTTGATTTGGGCTGGGATAAACATACCAAATATATTTTGATTCACATCAACGACTAGCACATGAACTGGCATTCTAGATAAAAATGTTGCACTATTCATATCGCATTCTCCATGGTCATAGGATGATACGGACAAGTCTTATGCAGTGGAGGAAAATGATGAGCTCTTCTTTCATCAAACAAACGGTATTCCGAATATGTGCAATTTTGATGGTAAAAGCAATCGGCTTAATCGGCAGAGTCTCACTAACAAGAGTTATTGGTGCGGAGGGGATTGGGCTTTTTCAGATTGCTTACTCCTATTTTGGGTTAGGATTAATGTTGCTAACCGGCGGATTACCAACTGCATTAGCCTTGTACACTGCGAAGCATCCCTCACAAGGCTGGATATGGTTCAAGATTTTTTCTGTTTATTTAATCATTATAGGGGGATGCGCAACTACTCTTACTTTTTATTATTCAGATACGGTAGCAAGGATGCTTGGTAACGAGCAGCTTTATTATTTCATTCACTTTCTGGCCCCGGCCTTCTTTACAGTTCCATTGTTAAGTCTACTTCGTGGTTATTTACAAGGCATCGAATTATACAATGTAATTGCTGTCTCCGAAATTATTGAACAAGCAGTTCGAGTGTTGTTCATGCTAGCTATCGTTTTTCTTTTCCTGCCTCAAGGTCCTGCAATTGCAACCGGTAACAGCATGTTGAGTACATCGCTTGGTGCGATTTCTGCTTTTTTAGTATTAATTTCATATTACCTATATGTGAATCGACAAGGTAATCAAGCCCCAATCCGTTATTCAGACATTAAATTTCAAAAGAGATTAAAGTGGTTTATACACAGTTCTTTCATTATATCCATTACCAGACTGCTGATTCCGCTTTCTGATGTTTTGGACGCTATTATAATCCCTAACAGACTTCAAACTGCGGGTTATTCATCTGCAGAAGCAACAGCAATGTTTGGAGTTCTTACAGGTATGGCTGCACTTGTAGCCTATATGCCCACCCTGGTCACTGCTGCGCTTTCACATACATTAACAATGAGAATGGTAGCAGATTGGCAGGCAAGAAACTATGAACGTTTTCATCTCCGTACCAGAATAGCACTGAAGGTATCCTGGATATGGGGCTGGGTATCGAGTCTGTTTCTTTATGTCTATAATAAGGAAATTTCACTTATTTTATTTGGCACAATTGAGGCGGCAAGACCGATTCAATTTTTATTTATCGTTCCATTGCTTGTGGGTTTACGTGAAGTAAGCACAAGCATACTTTGGGTCCAAGAGTATAAAAAAGTACCGTTAATTGGTCTAATTAGTGGAATAAGTATTTCATTAATCGTTCATTACTTTCTTGTAGCAAAACCTGGGTTAAATTACAGGGGGGCAACAGTCGGTATTCTCACTTTGGAGTTCATTGCAGTATGCTGTAATTTACTTGCTATGATCCCTATGATGAAGAGGATAAAATGTAGTCGATGGATAATAGATGCGCTAGTCCTAATATTCATAATGTTTCTTGTTAATCATTATACTCATCATTCAGAATCTGAAATAATACAGATCGTTATCGGAATGATCATTTATATCGGCTGCAGTTTAATTTATGCTGTCATTCGTTTAAAGTCTGATACATAACTGGTATTTGCATGATTTCGATTTCGAAGTTGAAATAGTCCAGTTTGTCCGGCAAGGGAGTATTAGTTCTAAAACATAGGTAAGACATATAAACTGAAAATGAAGAATGTAATCCTTCCAACACAGTGGCACATTCTTCACTTTCACATGGTTCTGATTGGATATGTGCAAAGAAACCCTGCGGTATTATTCTGCAGGGTTCTTTGCATAGAGCCCCCGTTATATTCGGTTAGAGGGTCTTTGTTTTCCGGTGTGTCTAAATAACAAATCGCCGTGTCAACTTTATAAAATTTTGAATAATTTGAATCATAACGTTGAAAAGGAGGGGCACTCATGGGTGAAGTTGGTTGCGAAAGAGCTTGCTTTTATTCATCCCCCACTTCCTTATAACCACGTTGATTTTTTTTGCGTTTACCTAATTGCTTCGCTATGGTATAGCCGATAAGATATGCAGCAGAAGAGGTGTTTCCATCGACTGTAAATGGAACTATGGACGCATCTGCAACGATCAAATCTTGAACCCCATGCACATTTCCTCTACGGTCAACGACTCCTCCTTTCGATAAAGGAGCCATACGCAGAAAGCCTTGCTGATGGTGATTATGATCGAAATTTTCCTTAATAAATTCTTCAAGCCTGTCATCATCATCAATCACATCGAATGTTGGGGATAGGAGCTGATACGAAGAATCAATCTTTTCCAACTCTAGGGCAATATCTCTGATATACGTTCGATAAATTCTTTTTACAGCCTCCATGTCGTCTGGATTCGAGAGAAATCCTTCGTCTGCCAATACGATATTTAGCGGATCTTTGCTTTGTATGCGAATCGTCCCATTGCTCTTTGGCCGCAAGTACAAAATCGCTATTGTCAATTCTTCTTCAGATCCGATGCCAATGAGTTGCACCGCCCGTTCATCCGGATCGATACCCGATGGATCTGGCAAGAAAGCTCCTCCCGTATAAAGTGCATTTGGATCTAGGGGAGGGAGGGGACGATCTTCTGAATTGGTAGCAAATACAGCGGAATTTAGCGTATGGTTTTTTAACCTTTGCCCTACGTTTGGGTTATCGAAGATGACAGGGATTCCAGCCTTTTTCAATATTTTAGCGGGTCCAATTCCAGACAACATTAACAACTGAGGGCTATTTATCCCTGCAGATATAATAACTTTTTTACGCGAATACGCACGGATGCATTTGCCATCCTTCAAATACTCAACGCCAACGGCACGTTTACCGGAGAAGAGAATACGTAGAGCCGTTGTCCGAAACATTACAGTTAATTTTCGGTTACTAACACCACGACCTGCTGGCGTCATAATATCCGATGACAGGAAGGCAGTGGAAGAGCTCTCCCTACGACCATCAGGTTGTTGATATAATTGCCAACGGGTGAACGGTCCCAGAGGAGTATCCGGATCATTATAGTCAAGAATGATGGGAAAACCTGATGCCCGTTCGATCGCAGATGTCAGCTTGTGTGCCATCGGTGTTGGAGTTTCAGGAGCTTGCCTAATGTTGATTCTTCCTCGATACCCCCGAGCTTCGAAATTTGTAGTATCACCGTTATAATTCTCCAAAGCTTTGAATCGTCGTGTGGCTTTATCAGGTGACCATAGAGGTCCGAGCAGTCGTTCCCATTTTTGGAGCACGGCAGCTGTCGGTCGTACATATTGCTCTCCGTTTATTGAAGAGCCACCGCCCGCGAGCCGCCCCGTCGTCCATTCGAATGCGCGTCCATCAAGTGCTTCTTGGGGACTGCCTTCTCCCTGCCAAAAGTAATTTGGAAAGAAACCTTCTTCAAGCTCAAGCGCAAAGGTTGAATCCTTGATCGGTTTGTCTTTGTCATGATTTCCACCGGATTCTAATACAAGCACGGAAGTTCGCATATCATCAGTGAGTGACTTTGCGATAACGGCTCCTGCCGGGCCTGTGCCTACCACAATGTAATCATAGGTTAATTTTTTCTTCATTAACGCACTCCTTCTGGAAATGAACTAATTCAGAATATTAATTTGTTCTGACAAATGTGACTAATACTGTATCTTAGTCGCCGTTATTTTAGTTAGTGACGGATTGTAATATGAAGTGCGACAGAGCATCCATA
>NZ_JAGGRD010000057.1:0-44761 GCF_018613005.1 Paenibacillus sp. ISL-20 | reverse complement strand
CCCGCCTGAACATCTCAATTCTATCGGGATGGTCTTATTGGTCAAACCCTCGATCCCTCCACCCGCATAGCGGGTGGTTTTTTGTTTCGCACGTTTTACGCGCTCAACCGGCTAAAGCCTAAAAAAAAGATGACCTCGACGAATTCGAGGCCATCTGCTTGCTAGTTAAGTCCAGGACGGTTTTCTCTGAACCATCCCCAATCAGTTCACAGTTCAAACGCCTGAATGTTTCCTTTTTCCATTAGGAATTCAGTCCTTTTCATCCCTTTGATTCGTTCGGATTAAGGCATACGCCAATTGTCCAACCATCCCAAGGAATAAACCCGTACCGACGACAATATACACCATCGTGAATGTTTTACCAAGCGGTGTCTGCGGCACGAATTCCGGATGACCTACTGTACTCAACGTCACTACGCAGAAATACAGGGCATCCAGCACGGATAACCCTTCCTGCTTGGTATAAAACATCGTACCCGATATCAGCATAATGACGATCAATACAAACAGTGCTACAAAATACCGCTGCTTAAACGCTCGAAACAGACCGCTGAAGAGACGTTTTAACGTTAGTAAAAAAGATATCATCCCGAAAACCGTCCTATTCTATAACTGGAGTATACGTTACATCAATCACATACAGCTATTATATCAGCGTTTTATCCCCTGCGCCCATCCACACTTAGAGACTTAACCCTGAAGCGTCAGCAGCTCCCGGATTTCCGCCTCGGTCCAACTTGGAAGCGACTCTTCTCCCGGCTGAACCAGTTCCTCGATCAGATCCTTCTTCTTCTGCTGCAGGGCGACCATTTTATCCTCGATGGTATCCTGAGCCACCAGCCGTATCACCTGCACAACCTTCTTCTGTCCGATGCGATGTGCCCTGTCCGTCGCCTGCTGCTCTACAGCAGGATTCCACCACAGATCATACAAGATCACCGTATCGGCCCCGGTCAGGTTCAGCCCCGTTCCGCCTGCCTTCAGTGATATGAGGAACACTTCCCGTTCTCCTTCGTTGAAGCGTTCGCACAGCTTCACTCGCTCCGATGCCGGAGTCTGTCCATCCAAGTAGAAAAACGGGATCCCCCGATATCCGAGCTCCCCGGCAATCAGATTCAGCATCCCCGTAAACTGGGAGAATACCAGCATCCGTCTTCCCGCAAGCCGACATTCCTCAATGGTTTCCAGAAGCTGCTCAAACTTGGCCGAACTACCCTCATAGCCCTCCACGAATAGAGCCGGGTGACAGCAGATCTGGCGCAGACGAGTAATGCCCGCTAAGATGCGAATCCGACTCTTCTGAAAGCCATCCTGCGCCAAATGCTTGAGCGTCTCTTGCCTTAACTTCGCAAGATAGGCGGTATAGAGCTTCTTCTGTTCGACCAGCAGGCCCGATGCCTGAACCGTCTCGATCTTCTCCGGCAGCTCCTTGAGCACATCCGATTTCAGCCTGCGAAGCAGGAAGGGACGCACTCGCCTCACCACAGTTTCTTTCGGCAATTCCTGAAACGTTTTTCGATCTCCAAAGAGTGCCGGGAAAACAGCATCATATATGGACCATAGTTCCTCAAGTCGGTTCTCGACCGGAGTACCTGTCAGAGCAAACCGATAACGGGCATGCAGCGTTTTGACTACCTGAGCCGTTTGCGTTGTGTAATTTTTGAAGAATTGGGCTTCATCCAGAATTAACGTTAAGAACGGCAGCTTCGCATAGCGCTCAACGTCCCTGCGGAGCAGCGGGTAAGAAGTAATGATGACATCTGCGTTCCCCGCATTCTGTATGATTTTAGCCCGTTCGGTCTGCGTACCATCGGCAATGACGGCCTTGATCTCGGGCGCAAACTTCTGGAGCTCATTATGCCAGTTATAGAGCAGAGAGGCCGGCGCCACGATCAGCGCAGGTTCGTTACGTTCTCTGATCTCCGGAAGTACTGACAGAATGAATGCAATGCTCTGAATCGTTTTACCAAGGCCCATATCATCGGCCAAGATGCCGCCGAAGCGGTAGTGGGCCATCGTCTTCATCCATTGGAAACCAAACTTCTGATAATCCCGGAGGACCGTTTCAAGGCTCGGCGGCACGGCAAAATCCAAATGATCCGGATTCTTCACATGCTGCAGCATTTGGCGCAAGGATCGGCCAAGCTGGACCGTTGATCCCGAATCTTCCCAATCCAGCAGCTGAAGTCCTTGGACTGCCGGCATTTTGAACTGCGTGCCCTCCCCTTCGTATAACCAAGGCCCTACCCGGTTCATTAAGGCAACCATTGCCTGGAACTCAGCGCTTTCCAGCGGAAGCAGCGCGCCGTTTCGCAACCGGTGATATTTGCGTTTTTCTTCAAGCGATTTAACGATCTCCCGAATTTCGGCTTCCCGAATCCCCTCCATATCAAACTTCAATTCAAGCCAATCCGTCCGTTCGTCGACCTCCACCCGCACCTTGGCACCCATCGGTTCAGTAAGCACCCGTTCCTTCACGGCCGTTGTTGCATAAACAACCAGCAGCTTCTCCAGCTGCGGGATTGTATGATACAGGAAATCGTATTCGGCATCCTCATCGTTCATGAAGAAACCGCCATCGGTCTTGGCAAAGGAGGCGTTCTCCATGAGCTCAAGAATCCGCTGCTCCTGCTCTCCGTCGCGAACGAGGATCGAGCTGCTGCTGCGTATGGCGCGATGCCCCTCCAACGGATTAATGGTGATTTCTCCATATTGAAATTCGAGTCCGGCCAAAAGCCGGCCACGCACCCGGTCCAGATAGAGCTTCGCTTTTAAAGGCGTTTTGACAATGCGGTCAGATACGGTCTGTGCCACATGGACACTTCCAAGCTTCATTAGTCCCGGAACCACCCGCTCCATAATGGACTCCATCATCTCAGGTTGAATCCGGATATGCGGTTTATTCGCATTCTCAAGCAGCTGTTTCATCTCGGAGAGTCTTCTGCAAGCATCCAATTCAAGATGGATGAGCTTACCGTCCACAATGACGAGTCCGTAACCTTCCAGAACGATCATTCGCTCCAGTCCCTCGATCTTCATCAGGTATTGATCATTGCCGGCTTCATCAAACTCGAATTGAAGGGGGATCGGATCTTGAACGAATTCCAGCTTATCCGTGAGGATCCCGTCCAAAGACAACAGGGAATGGTTCGAATGGGATAGTCGTTCCCTTACTTGGGGCCAAAAAGTGGGAGGAATAATCAGCATTCGGTCACCGCTTCCGTGTTTGCCATGCGGAGCATACATGTCCAGTGACTGTTTAAACATGCTTTCATGCTCGTATACACGAATCAGCTCCTGGAGAATATCATCATCCTCCTTTTTAAAGCTGTGCAGCTCCGGATCGTACGTAAAATTCTTCGTGAACATGCAGGTTTTGCCGTGTTTTACACACGCCAGAAACTCTCGAATCCGCTGTACGATGTACAATCGTTTCTTACCTATACGCAGTTCAACGCCAAACAAGTATTTCCGATTTCCGTAAGGATATAACTTGAAGATGAACTCCATCTCCAGAACTTCTCGGGTGTCAAACCTGGACGCTGCCGTGGCCCTCCGGCCTTCAGAATAAGAGAACAATCCGAGCAGCTGGCTGCTGAGTAGCGCATCCTGTTCCCCTTCATCCGAGCTTCTGTCATGCTCCGGAGAATACCGAGGCGTTAATTGCCCGTCTTCTGTATTTCCGCTACCAGAAGGATGTAATAACGATGGATAAGGGCGTATCGGAGCTTCCACCGTTTGCTCAATATCACGGATGTTCAGGAGCAGCGCCGCAATATGTCTGCACCGCTTCCGGGAGAATCCATAATCGATGCAGCTGCATTCGGTGAATACATCCCCGTTCGAGTCAATCTCAGCATAGGCGATACCCAACTCCTGATCCGCCACTTCTGCCTCGTATTTTCGAGTGTCCGGATCTTGTTTCAGCATCGTTACATGTCCATCTCTATATAAAACCCCGCCACGATCATAGGAGGTCTTTCCGCATAATAGCTTGATCACCCGTTCGGTCAGCTGGTAACCCATAACCACAATCCCTTCTCTATTTACTGCTAGAAAACAGTATACCATTTTGTGCGGAAAGGCTAGTAATGCCGACGGCCGATATTCGAAAACGTCTATCGACGTACATTCTCAGAAAACTGACCGCATTTACTGGGATATTTTTCGTGCCATATCAGGAAGGCCCATACTTTGAAGTTTATCCTTACTGATATCAAAAAAAAGAACTCGCCGCTACGGCAAGTTCTTCTTCCTCTGTTTCTCATAATAACGGGTCAAATTGTCATAGCGGGTGTTTTGGCCTCTCCATGCTCCGCTAGAAATAATGAAACCGACAATCATATAGATAAGAAAATAATAATAATACCGTGTTATAAAAAAATCAGGATCAAACTTGTCCTTGTCAAGAAACCAGGTGGCTGCAGCCCACACAATATATAATAAAAAGCCATGGCTTAGATACGTTTGTAATACAGCACCGTCCCGTCCAGTTGGCCGTTAGAGGATATGGCATAATCGGGTATGACTCCAGCTTGGATGTAACCCAGAGACTGATACAGCTTGTTGGAGGGGTCCCCCTCCCGGGTATCTAAGACCAGCAAGGTTCTACCCTCTTGCTTGGCTTTCGGCTCCAGATGCAGCATCAACGCTCTGCCGATGCCGCCGCGACGGGATGCAGGATCCACCATCAGTTTCGCAACCTCGGCCCGGTGTCTGCCATTCGCCTTCATGGCGCACTGCAGTTGAACCGTGCCGATCATCTGCCCATCCTGCACGGCAACCCACAGGGTAACCCCTGGGCCAAGTACATCCTCCCAGTAAGCGAAAGCTTCATCGTAAGACAGCGGAGCTAAGAATCCTACCGATGCCCCATTTTCAACTACCCGAATCAATAATTCCGTTAATTGATGATGCATGTCGGTTTCTAATGGATCGACCTCTATTATGGAAAACGCAGGGTTCATTATAGGACACTCCCTCTCTCTCATCTAATAAAATCATTCTATCCGTTCCGTTGGCATATGCAATCATTTTTTACGATGCGAAAACCACGACGCGCGGTCAGAATCCTCTTATCGCTTCAAGATGTCAGCCAGTGCTTTATTCAGCGTATCGTATGAAAAATGAAACCCTGCCTTGCAGAGTCTGTCCGGAATAACCCAGCGGCTCTTCAGCACGAGTTCCGTTTCGGTTTGAATAAGCCGGGCGCCCAGCTCAAGCAGCCATTTAGGTGACGGCAATCCCAATCTGCGATTCAATGAAAGCCGAAGCTGCTCCATCAATTCCTTATTCGTAACCGGATAGGGAGACGCACAATTGAAAACCCCGCTCAGCTCTGCCCTCTCTTGTAAGAACAGAATCATGCGGTACAGATCCTCCACGTGGATCCAGCTGAACTTTTGCTTGCCCGTACCTTGAACGCCACCGAGTCCGTATTTTACCAGGTTAACATAAGGAGTCATGACGCCGCCGCCCGGTCCCAGTACGATGGCAATACGCAAAGCGATTTGTCTTGTTTGAGGCAGCGAGAATGAGAAGAAAGCGCGCTCCCATTCCTTGGCAACCTCGACGGAGAAGCCCGAGCCGATTTCGCCCTGCTCCTCCGTCATCGGCTTATCTTCCGCATGGCGATAAATCGTAGCCGTACTGGAATTAAACCATGTACGCGGAGGAGTATGGCATGCCTCGATGGCACTGCCGAGTATATTCGTTGTATCTACTCTTGATTTGATTATAAGCTCCTTATTTTTCTCATCGTAACGGCAATTGACCGATTTACCTGCTAAATTAATCAGCATATCCGCCCCCTCCAGGGCAGCAACGATAGCTTCTTGATCGTTCCATGCGATATGACCCTTCCGTCGGGATATCATAAGTACTTGTGTTTGCTGTTCATTCGTGAATTTTTTCGTAAGATAAGTTCCGATAAAGCCAGTTCCACCGGCCAAAACGATCTTTTTCATAGAATAGAATCAGCTCATTTCTCTTTGTTTTATCCACATAATAAACTTCCATGATATCTATTGTTTCTTACAACAATATACCATTTCCTCAATAGAGAACAAAAAAGAAAACACCTTCCTCATAGAAGATGTTCCATTCCAATTCCATATATCTCCGCCAAATTTATTAAGATGATTTCTGAAAATGATCGCACCTACTTGCCTGTCATCGAAAACAAATATGTGGAAAAATCACGGTTAATGTAATCCTTAAAATGCCTCTTGTCAGCTACGGGAAACAGATCCAGCTCCTCCGTTGTCCATATGCTTAAATGGGTCTCGAATTCGTTCCCGTATTCGGCTCCCTGGGGCCAATCCGTTCCAATCGGAATATTAAGCAAAACAAAACGGGATTTTTGGATACAGGTTTGCAGCAGGATAAGCGCCCGCTCTTTTGTAAAGTGCTCCAGAACGTCACCCAGGATGATCAGATCGAATTGTCCCGGCTGGACGCCCGTTTGTATATGGTCGTATGCATCCACAACATGAATATCGTTATAGAAACTGGAATGATAGGAATCGATATTAGCCGGATAGATTTCAATCCCCTCTATTCGCGTATTCCAATTTGCGCGAAATACGCGCCCTCCCCATACGTCCAAATATTCACGGCAGATCATACCCCAGCGGCCAAAACCAACGCCAACATCAAGGACGGACTTAGGAGATACATATCGGATCAGATCCACACAATAAGATAAATTCTGCCAGTTTGATGTTCCCATTCCCGGACCTCCATTCGATCTCTCTACGCCAAATTCCCATACTCGACCAAATAAACAGCAGGTTGTAATCCACGAATCAAAGTGTTATCCTGCACACCGCTCCTTACCCTATCAGCATGATTCAAGACGATCCTGCACTTCAACTCAACCTAGTCCAGTATATTCTTGGCCAATTATTCTGGACTCGTCAGTTAACTATTCCGTTTCACACATTTCCCCATAAAAAAAGATCCCCGTAGGGATCTATCGATTTAATAGAGACATGATTTGGTTTTTCATGAACTGATAGCTGTGGGGATCATCCTTCTTCGCATAAAAACGGAGTCCGTCCAGCGCTTTGAACAGTTGATGGCCTAACAGCCTCTCTTCAAAATAAGGAATACTTACGCCTTGCTGCTCCATCGCTTGCTGCAGCTTTTTGGGAAACTCCAGCATCGGGTACCACATATGAAGAACAGAGACATCCAGCATGAAGTCGCCAAACATGGCCATCTCCCAATCCACGATCCCCGTTACGTTCTCGTTCTCTCCCAGCATATTGCCCAAATGGAAATCTCCATGTACAAGATATCGCTCCGGAGGCGAATAACGAACCAGTTCGATCATCGTTTGGTAGATTTCTTCAAAGAACTCTTTTTCCAGAAAACTATTCTCATACAGGCTCTGCCATCCATGGTAGAAACCTTCTTGCTCCTCATCGAAAACAGACGTCAGGTAGGCCAGCCATGAACCATGAGCAGCCTTGCCTTGCGGAGTAATCCAACCGAAGCCTTCATAGGACTCTCCGATATGTATCTGACGGATCCGCATGAATTGTTGGACAATGTCGGGGATGATTCCTCGGATTTGGATCGGCTCAAGAGCACTTATCGGCGTGCCGGATACTTTATCCGAAATGGAGAAGTGAATATTCTCCACCTTCCCTATCTTGTGGATACGGGGAATGGGCAAGGATTGCGTGCCGTACATATCGTAGATTTTGAGCACTTTATGAAGGCTGTCCCCATTATCCTTAAAATGAATGACATAATCGGCATCTCCCTTGCGGTAACTGAACACCTTGCTCAGTTCCCCCATCTCGATGGGGGTGACATTCATTACCGCTTCCCCTTCAATAAACTTCAGATGACTTACCGCCATATCCAAAGTCATCTCCGGCTTAAATGTTTTCATAACATGATCTCCTCCTTCATCATCTGATCCGGGTTCGATTTGGACTCATTCCAACTTCGATATAACAAGGGGAATAATTCATATAAATTAGCGGAGATACTCGATGCAGAAATATGAATAGTAGAACCCGTCATGCCTTTATTCATGTTCATAAGCTTCCGCTTCCAGGCAGGATGCCTGGACATCAGATGATCAGGATCATAAACCTCAATTCCTATGAACTTCTCATTTTTTATCTGATAGATATGAATATTTTTAATTTCGTTCCACGCGACGGCTCCAGCGCTCACATAGGAGGATTTATCGACGATCCCCTCTTTATTGATCAAGAGTGCCGGGTCTGATTGGAAAAGCTTTGTGATGGCAAACACCAGTCCCGCGCCAAAAAACAACGCACAGATGATTCCGACAATGGCAATAACCATGTTGTCCGACGTCACCCCGCCGTATACTAATCCACTACCTAGCAGCACAAACGCCAGAGAGCCTATTAGCATTTTGTCACCTTGGAATAAATCTTTATCTCTTCTTGTTCCTGCATTAGTCGTACTCCTTGTTTGTATTAACTTATGTAGACGATTCTATCATTCGTTGGTCATCCATCAATAGCTAACCTGGAACTCCTTGACGAACACCGCCGTACCGGATATATAGACATCCATGGTCTCTTTACAGCGATTCACTTGAACATGCACTCTCCCGTCTTTCCCCATTTCCTGGCCTTGTTCAATATTAAATTGAGCGGAGGATACCTCAGGGTTCAGGTAAGTCATATAATAAGCTCCCATTACCCCCGATGCAGTTCCAGTTACCGGGTCTTCAACGGTGCCAGAGTATGGCGAAGAGAAATGTCTCGCGTGCATGAACGAAGACGCATCCATCGTTTCCAGGCAAAAAGGATGCAGCGAGGCTTTAGGATTTTCTGTTAAAACGTCCGGAAACACTGCATTATCAGGCACCATACGGTCAAAATGCTCCAACCCTTTTATCGGCACCAACAATGTCCAGATCCCCGTGCTTCCATACACGATGGGCATACTTAAGTCCAAATCGTCACGTTTAAGACCTATAGATGATGCCAGGCGGTCAACATCTCCCTTATAAGTTATGAATTGAGGATGATCCTGCTTCATCTTCATGGTTAACTGGCCCTCGGCATTTTGAAATTCTATGGGCAACATGCCCACTTTGGTCTCAATCCACACGGTTTCTTTTTCCGGCAGCAGTCCCTTGGTTTTCAAGGCATACATGGATGCCATAGTGGCATGGCCGCACAAATTCATTTCATGGCCGGGAGTAAAATATCTCAGTCTGATATCTGCTTGCTCTGACTTTAAGATAAAGGTGGTTTCATTGAATCCAACGCTGCGGGCGATGGATTGCATCTCTTCCTCCGTCAGTTCATCCGCATTCAAGACCACACCAGCAGGATTTCCCTTGTTAGGCTGCACCGAGAATGCATCATAATGAAGTACGTTCATGGATTTCATGTTCCTCTGATCCTTCCTCCTGCATCGTCTAGGATTTGCGATCGAAATTTGAGAAGATTTTACCATTGGATTATTGTTAAATCCAGACCATTTTACGAACGGTTCTCTTCATATGATAAATTTGATTTCATCCAATCAACTGTTATCGATATGTAAGCAATCTAAAAACCGGCCGGACGACCTGTTTTTAGATTGCTTTAGGAGGGCAAGACCATCATCTCCTATTAATCGTTTGGTTATTGCGAACACGTCCTCAGCTAAGAAGATGTCATTGCCATTCACGCCCACATTAACCTCTCGATTTCCGAAATACCCCGAGCTCTCTCGTTTTACCTGTACCTGTCGTTATACCAAGCTTCTCATAATGATCAAAATGCGTGCTACCCAGCAAAATTGCCTTTTCAAGCTCCGGTTGATCTCCGGATTCCCAAAATAACATTTCCTCAACAGTCTGGTTAATTTTACGTAAGAATGCATCTCGAACTTTCACGTTTTTCATCATATGATAAAATACGGTTAACAACAGGCCAATATCGTATCGTTCGATCAGATTGGATGTCTCAAATCGCTCTTTCCGCAAATCAAAATAAACTCTTTCCAGATGATTCAGTCGTTGAGCCAGTTCATAATGCTCGGTCAAAGCCTCTACTCCCGTTACAATTGCCCCTTCTCTTGTAAAGTGACGGGCATAATACCCGATATTGCAGCCGATATCGATTACCTTTTTCCCAGCAACTGAAGTTGCATTCAGATATTCAAGAATCAAGTCAAGTCTCGTCGGATAGATGTCATCCCGTTCGCTTTCTAGATCCATGAACGAGGGGTGCAGAATGGGAGTATATATGAGAGTTCGTTGTTGCTGCTGAAAAACTTCCAATACAGACCCGAGCACCTCTGCGTTTTTCCATTGATCATAATCCTGCTGAGTCATGCTAACCCATACCTGTTTGACGCCATGACAATGAAGAAATGCAGTGCGATGATGACCGTCCTTAAGATTAAAGTAACCACCATTTCCGTTGTATTTAACCAATGGTGGATCCTGCTGAAAATAGGAGGTTTGTTTCTGCGAAAGGGCTCCCTTCATTATGTTATATTGAACAAAACGCTGATCTATGATCTGAGTATCAGATAGAGGAGGAACAAGGTTTCTGGAAGAAAAGATGGTATGATACCAATCCAAATACATGCTTGGAAAATCGGCCCGCTTCATAAAATAATGATACAGTTGTTTATGCGGGGAAAAGCGAATAACGGGCTTATTGGCAAAGCGTTTGTGGTGCTCATACCAACGCTCCGTAAAATAGGGAATATCCCTAGTGCCTTCTTCTGGTATGAAATCCGTAAACAACAATTCAATTGGTACTTTCGTATTCACAAGTTGATTCTCATGGTTTACAGACATTGTCTCATCCTCCATTAAGGCAACTTTACTTCGCTCGGGACGAGGAATCTAAATATGTGGAACAATCCTTGTTGACGTAATCGGTTTTCTTAAATCCCCCGTGTACGAATATGCCTAGTGGCAGTATATTCCTCTGATTATGATGCGGACTCGTCAGTCATCTATATCGATTCATTTATTTACAAACTGAGTCCTTCATCCGGGATTCACGGTTCCAATAAGCTGATAGCGTAAGAGCCTTACTTTAACTCCTAAAGAAAAGCTATCCCGGAACAGACACAGCCCGGCTCTTCTAAAGAGCCGGGCTGCTGCTAGTCTATTGGATCTATTTGACAGAGACGGTTATGGATACGGTCTTGGAATTGTACTGCCCTTTAATGCGGGCGGTTCCCTTCGCGATCGCTTCAATACGTCCGTTCGTTACTTTGGCAACGCTGGAGTTGCTGGTTGTCCAAACGGCGGTGTCTCCAACATTTGTTTTCGCGCCGGTATCGAATTCAGCAGTAACCGTTACAGTCTTAACGTCACCGGGCTTCAGATTCAGTTTCTTCTCGCTTACCGTCAATTTCTTCAATTTCGGAACTACGTTTACCTTAACTGTAGCCTCTTTGCCTTGGTAAGAACCCGTAATCGTAGCCGTACCTTCGGCAACCGCTTTAACAGACGTTTTGGATACCGTCACAATCGCGCTGTCCGACGAGCTCCAATTCATCTTGGAGGAGAGAGAAACCGTCTTGCCATTACTGTAGTAGCCTGTAACTTTAATCGATTTGGATTTCTTGATGTTGAGATCGATTTTCTCGGGCTCTACAACGATTTTTACAACTTCCTGTTCAACCACTACCGGAATCTTGATGTCTTTATTCAAGTAAGTTCCTTTCAGTGTCGTCGAACCTTTGGTTAATCCCTTAAGCGTACCGTCCTTGATGACAGCTGCCGAACCCGTCAGTGACCATTCAACGGAGGAGGTCACATCGCTCTCCTTGCCATCTTCAAATACAGCATTTACTTTCGGCAGCGCAATGCTTCTGCCCATAACCAGCTGATACTCTTCTACATCCGGCAGCAGCACCAGCACTTTTTCATTGACGGTAACCAGCACCGTCGCTACCTCTTTGGAACCAATCTTACCGGTGATTGTTGCTGTACCTGCATCAATGGCTTTGATTTTGCCGTCTTCGGTCGTTACCACTTTCTCATCGCTGGAAGTCCAAATAACCGCACTGCTGAAATCCTCTTTCTCGTCGTCCAGAAGCGTTCCCGTCACTTTAGGGAAAGATTTAGATTCGCCTTTGAGCACTTCCACTTCCGTATCGGCTGCCTCAAACTTGGTCACGGTCGGATAAACCTTTACCGTGAATTCTTTGCTGATTCCCAAGTAACTCACCTTGATGTTGGAGGTTCCCGAAGCTCTAGCAGTAATCACGCCACCATTAACGGATACGGCCAGCGGGTTGGATGAGGTCCATTCCCCGGTCACGTCAATGGATTGCGAAGCCGCGTTGCGAACCTTGGCTTGTACCGTAATCGAATCATTCATAAACAGCACCGGATTCTTGACGAAATCCGTCTGATCCAGAATCAAAGCTTCATATGGATTGCGCACATACACATCCAGTTTGGCCGTTGAACCCAGATAGCTCACGCTGATCGTAGATTTACCCAACGCAACCGGTTTTAGCTTGCCATCCTCTATTGCAGCTACGGAAGAATTGGACGATTTCAGCTCGATCTTATCCGTTACATCCATACCTGCATCGGTCTCCGACTGCTTGGCGAATACTTTCAGCTCAACAGGTGCATCGCCAACTAAGAGCTCCAGATCTTCGCCCGGGACGATCGCAAGCTTTTGGTAAGGTGCCGTGACTTTGACCGTAAAGGAAGCCTTACGTGCTTTGTATTCCGCAGTCACAGTTGCGCTTCCCAAACCTACAAGGGTCAGTTCGCCTTTACTTACTTTTACTACGCTGTCATCGGAAGTGGTCCACTTCGCTTCTGTTGTTACGTCGTTCGTTCCGTCAGCCAACGCTTTGACGGTTAGACCTTCCGTTCCAAGCTTATGTTCCACTTTATCCGGCTGATCCAGTTTAAACTCGTCAATGGCAAATTTGACATCAACATCAATCGTTTTGATCGCGCCTTTGAATTTTGCCGTAATTCGAGCCGTACCTTTCTCCAGTGGAATAATGAGTCCACCGTCAACCTTTACGATTCTTGTGTTGGACGAACTCCACGTCGATTCATTGGTTACATCCTTCTTCGTAGAAGAGCCTTCAATGTTAGCCAATACTCGAAGTTGTTCCGTTGTTTCATTAACGGTTAAGTAAATTTTGCTCTCGTTCGTATCAAATTCAATCGACGTTACGTCCCCGGAGGCGGCGAATACGCTGGTTGGAAAAACCATCGCCAACATCATCACAACGACAAGAAACATCTTCGTTGTCTTTCTGTTTAAGCTCATTTATTTCTCTCCTTTGTACCTTCTGTCTCTCAGGCTTTTTTTCAGTCTATCTCTATATCGACAGTCCCGGATTAAATCGTTACCTTCTGACGTCAAAATAGGCACAAAGTAGGATGATTTCCCAGCTCCGAATTCGAAAAAATCCCGACGTGATGAAATGAACTGCTGCCCCAATTAGCTCAAGCCGGAGTGACGGTCATCTTACTCCATCAGTTCAATTTAATGAGTTTATAATTGTTCAACAGATAATGAATGCCCGAGTATATCGTCAAGGCTACTGCGGCTAGCATGAGAAATTCGTCCACTTGAATCATAGTGATGAGCTGAAACGGATAATTGTCCAGCAATACTGCTGCAATGGCTATCACCTGAAGCACCATTTTCAATTTCCCGAGACTGTCAGCGGACAATGCGATTCCCTGCTCGGATGCGACCATCCTAAGCCCTGTGATAACAAATTCCCGCGCAATGATGACAACGGCTATCCATGTCGCAACCATCCCTGATTGAACCATCATGATTAAGGCGACCGATATGAGCAGTTTATCCGCGAGCGGGTCCAGTAATTTTCCGAGATTCGTAATTTGATTGTATTTCCTCGCGATATAACCGTCCAGCTTGTCCGTAGCCGAAGCAAGAAGGAATATACCCAGCGCGATGTTGGTTCCATAAACATGAATGAATCCGAAAAAGCCGCTTTTCTCGGTCAACCATAATGGGTATTCTGCAAAAAAAAGAATAAATAATGGAATCAACAGCATTCTGGCTATCGTAATACGGTTGGCAAGGTTCATCGGCTCATCTCCTCGATCTGCAATTGGAATCGTTCGTTTCTGCTAACTATTCGGCATCGTAAAAGATCATATGCTCTTTATCCGCGCGGTAATAATCCAGCCTGTCTTCCAAGCTGCCCGTATGAAACTCGAACATATGCCCATCCGGGTCCAGAAAGTAGATCGACTTTTTGTCCTTCACATCCCTTGACCTACCCGGCAGAATCTCCACCTGGAGCGCTTGCAGACGAAGCAGCGTTGTTTCATAATCCTTCTCTTCCAAGGTAAAGGCAATATGCGTATACGTTCTATTCGCGGTGCTTCTATCGACATCTTCTTCATTTAAAGCAATCCACAGTCCATTCAAATCGAAATAAGCCAGCTTTCTCCCCTTGACCAGAAGCTTGGCCTCAAACACGTCCCTGTAAAAAGCGATGGACCGTTCCAATTCCGAAACGGAAAAACAAAGATGGTTAATGGCTTGCAGTTTCATGGCTCCGGCGACTCCATTTCTGTCGAAGATTCGATAAGATCCAGAACATGCAGCGGTTGATGGATCTTCTCGTACTCGCTCTCAATAAACGTATTGTACCAGTAAGCATGATACGGCCTTAAACCGGCGCTGCGAGCGCCTCTCAGCTCATCCGATCCGCCATCTCCGATAAACAGGGAATCCTGCGGTGTTACGGACAAGCGCTCACAAGCTAATCGATAGATTTCTTCATTCGGCTTGGCTATCCCAACCTGATAAGAGAAGATGACGTCATCGAAGTAAGGTGCCAATCCGCTCTGGCCAAAAGAAATCACCTCTTCTTCCGAGCAATTGCTGATTAAGCCCAGCTTCAGACCCCTTTTACGCAAAAGTTCCAGCATTCTGCATATCTCATTCGATATCCTATTGAAAGGGATTTTCTTCTCGCTGACTCTCGACTGATAAAGGAACTCCACGTGTTCCTGAGGATAGGGCAAACTCCGCGAAACCAGAATGTCACGGATTACCGAATGATAGTCGGGAAAATGCCCATTCATTCTTCGCTCAAAACGGGTTCTCCACTCCTGTTTAAACTCCGCTTCCGATAAACCGAGTCTATACATATAGTCATAGGATCTCTTGGATAACCGCTTGCCGTTTGCAAACTCCGTGATTAACGTCTCATATAAATCGAAGAACACCGCCCTGACCGCCATACCGCACAGCTCCCTTCGTTAATCAACGACACCCGCCGCCTGGGGCAATCCAGTCGGATACCGCTTGACCGTTTCATCCAGAACAATCCCTGCCTTCTCGTCCCAAATCTCGCTTAATTCAAATGTACCCTCTTCAAAAAACAAAGGAAACCGGCGTTTAAACCAATCCTGCATGGGCAGTTTCAATGCCTCTTCCCTGTCCACCCATAATAGCTCCCCTTCAGGTGGATGCTCCAGCAACTCCCCTTCAAAGGAAGTGGCCAAATAATTAAACACCATATACCGCAGACCTGTATTCGGCTCACACGATTCCTCGAGACCTTTATAGATGATGTCCTTTACAATCAAGCCGGTTTCTTCCCGTACCTCCCGAATGGCTCCGTTGACAATGCTTTCCGGAAAATCCACTTTGCCACCGGGCGCAATATAACCGGGAAATCCTTTGGCATCCGGTCTATTCATCAGCAGGATTCGGCTTCCGTCTTGGATCATGCACATGGTGTACAACTTCACTTCGGTCTGCAACCTAATCCCTCATTCCTAACAATTCTACTTGGTTATAGTATACAACCGGAAGCACTGGATGACGATATGATGAACGGATATCCATACCCGTTTTTTTCATCCTCAAGATTGTTAATCTGCATCAAAAAAAGGCCTGAGCAACTTCTGCTCCGGCCTTCCAAGATAAAGTGTATGATCAGCCAGCTTGAATCTTCGCTTTACGCGGCCATTCTCAAATCGGACGAATATCCGCCGTACATCATATAACTTGCGCTCGGGGTTTGAACCTGCATCGGAACCATGCAACCGATGGCAGATGCTTCACTGCTATTCCATTGAATAAGTCTAACGACCGCTTCAACATCCCCGGATTGGTATGCCTCTGCCAATGCCCGAAGATTCAAGGTCATCTCCTCCTCTTCCGACATAGCCAATGCAAGTTCCTCTTCCTCTTGATCCAGAGATTGCAGCCCTTTGTGGGCACGATGAAGGGCCGCTTTCACCGCGCCCTCCGTTGTTTTCAGTTTCATTGCGGTTTCCGAAACCGAATATTCATACACTTCACGAAGCAGCAGCACTGTTCGCTGCAGGGGCGACAAGTGTTCCAGCAGCCATTGAAAAGCGAACTCGATGTTCAGTTTGCTGTTCTCGTTCGACGTTTCTTCCCTAGGCAAAACATGTTCCAGCTTCTCATCCAGAATTCGTCTATAGGTCTGATCCCGGCGGACCCGATCAATCCATGTATTCTTGGCAATCCGAAGCAACAGCGCTTCAGGATTGACATGGCTCCGCTGCTTCACATGCTCCAATGCCTTGATCCAGGTGTCCTGCACCAGATCATCGGAATCCCATGAGGAGTTTGTAAGGGACAGACAATATCTGTGCAGGGTAGCATTCAATTCCTCCAGACTCAGATCAGCCGGAGGGGAGACGCTCGGTCGATATATCGTCATCGGAAGCCAACTCCTTTCCTCATCTCGGTAAGATATCTTATAGGTAAACGAACGAAGTTATCTTTTCGTTACTTTCGTTTTCGATTTTTATTTCGTGGTTTCTCCGTATCTTTTGCGGCTTCCTCTTCGTTTACTTGCTGAAACCAGAAAACCTAACGAATATGGAGGATGAAACATGAATATTGTTCCTTATGTTGTTGAACAAACCAACCGGGGCGAACGATCTTACGATATTTATTCCAGATTGCTGAAGGATCGGATCGTGTTTGTGGGTGCAGCCATCGATGACGCCATCGCTAACAGTATTATCGCACAGCTGTTGTTTCTGGCGGCTGAGGATCCTGAGAAGGACATCCACATGTACATCAATAGTCCGGGTGGCTCTGTTTCTGCGGGCTTTGGCATTTACGATACCATGCAGATTATCAAACCTCAAGTCAACACTATCTGCACGGGCTTCGCCGCTTCTTACGGCGCGATCCTCCTGCTGGCCGGGGCCAAAGGAAAACGTCTTGCGCTGCCGAACAGCGAGATCATGATCCATCAGCCGCTGGGTGGTGTACAGGGGCAGGCCACCGATATTGCCATTACGGCTAAACGCATCTTGAAAACCCGCGAGAAGCTGGCGCACATTATATCCGAGCGGACAGGTCAGTCGGTCGAGCGTGTCGAAAAAGATATGGAGCGGGATTATTTTATGTCAGCAGAAGAAGCGAAGGAATACGGGATCATTGACGATATCGTCACTAAACTGTGACGCTATTCAAAATCATGTCCAACACCGCTAGCCCCGATACTTTATTTTATTCACAAGGAGTGGACTGTATATGCTGAAAAGTTTGCTGAATCAGGAAGTAAGTATTTATTTTACAGATGGAAGTTATGTGCGGAGCGGCACGCTTGAAGAAGTAGGTGAACAATTCATCCGGTATAAAGATGAATACGAGATGCTGTATGTACCGTTAACCGCCATTCGTTACGTTTCGGTGAATACCAAGGAACGAGACAAACCGAAGGTCGGATTCACGCCGACTGCCTGATCGGATAAACAAGAACCGCATGGGCTAACTTAGCTCATGCGGTTTTCGTTTGTATCGCTGTTTATTTTGTCTAATATGAATGAGAGCATTCGCTGTCTGCAGGCATCGTTCTGCTCCCTCTGATGAAAGCCGATAAATTGCAGGGCATGAATAACGGAGTAGAAATCAATCAGCGCCCGCTGCTCTTCGTTCGCCCCCCATTGTCTGCATAACGCCTCCACGTAGGGCATTCCCTGATCTCCAATATCGGAGACCACCGCCGTCTGGGTGAGGGCGACCATGTACAGCGGATCCCCGTAGCAAACCCAGTCGAAATCAACGATGCCCTGAAGCTTGCCTTCGGCTACAATTACATTCTTGATTGTAAGATCATCAAGGAAACAGACAGGCTCCACTTGGTCGAAATACGGTGTGTAACGCTGCTTCATTTTTTTTAATTGGACGATGGTTTCCGGAGTAACATCATCGATAATGTTATCTATGTGATTGCGGATATCACGATCAATGATCTGTGTCCAGGATGAAAAAGGCCCCTGCTCCCCGATCGGAACCCATCCGAATCCGGTGCCCCTGGAAAGCTCTGACACTCTACGCTGGTATGAAATGATCTGTACGGCAAGTTCAGCCAATTGTTCATGTGTCATTCCCTCAAGCTCATATCGGAGGTCCCGTCCGGGAAAGTGCTCCAGTATCATATAAGCAAAGGGGACCTTTTCCAAGGATACATCCGTTCGGATCACTCTTGGTACCGGCAAACCTAATGAAGAGAGAATCGCAATATTGTCCGCTGTATGCTTCAGGACGCCGGGCTTGCGATTGGTTCGGAGAATGATTTGTTCATCTGATAATGTCACACGATACACCTGATTGGTATGGCCAAACGACATGAGTTCGTTCTTTAGCGGCGGACTACCATAAATCTCAGTTATAAGATCTTCCAGGCTCATCTCCAACACCTGCCTTAACGGCTGCTTTATTTATACATCTTCAAAATGTTCAACGACGGGGAATGGATCGTAAAAGTGGTGCAGCAATTCCTTCCATTCCTGATATTCGGCCGATCCCCTAAACCCTATCGTGTGATCCTCCAGAGTCTCCCATTTCACCAATAGAACGTATTTGTGCGGATCCTCCAGACACCGCTTCAACTCATGCTGAATATATCCCTTCATCTTGGAGATGATCCCTGAGGCGACTTGGAAATTCCGTTCAAAATCTGCCGTTAGACCTGGTTTCACCTGCAGCATGGCCACTTCGAGTATCATTGTTTTCCCTCCTTGGTATCAAGCTAATATTCATAACACTTTATCCTCTATATTCAAGCTCGGTAGAAGCCTGAAACGTGAATAACCCTTCTTCATCCGGCTCAAGACGATACACCTTCTGGACGGCGTTCAGGTTCAGCCCTCCATATATATGCGGGTACAACTGGTTCATCTTATATAAGTCCTCATATACAATCTCCGCATCCACCTGATCTTCTTGAATACCCAGCACCAATAGATCCGTCCTACCTGTATAGAACATATTGGCTACTCCGCTGACCTGCTCCTCTGTGGAGCAGTGGATAAATCGGTCCGTCTGTAAGCTCGGCGGCTCGTACAATCTATTCTCTCGTGCTACCTTCCAGGCTTCCTTAGAAATCATATGATAGATCATGCCCTACGTTCCCCCAGTCGCTTATTTTTCGTATATCTTGACACACTTGAAATAAAAAAACCATTCTTTTCTTATTGTTTTCATGAAGGCATCCTTCTCATTAGCGTGATCTGGCGGAATGCCCCTTTTTCCTGTTAGGAGACGCTCCGTGTACGAATCGTTCCTCCCATCGCTTGTCCGGAATCGTTTCGTCCTCTCCGCTACGTTGTGCGAAAACATACGTTAGACATACGAAAAGAAACCGTTTCTTGATTTCTGATTGAGGACTGACGAAAGTGAGTCTAGAGGTCAGATGGCTTTCGTTTGCCCATAATCTGCGTCAAGCAAGCAGCAACGGACCGAAGAGCAAGAAATAGCGGTGCAAGGATAACATCCTGAGCACCGCCATTTCCTCATTTGACACATTTTTTAATCTGACGAATCGTCAGCCAAGTGAGTAAACCTACTTATGGGACTGCCCCTTTACAATCGTATATTGATCCGGGTCAAAATCCTCGAAGATTACTTCATGGACGGATTCGCCCAAAGCATACGCCAGCTGCCCATTGATAAAAACGGCACATGCCTGCTCATCAATGCCGATCCCACGCTTCACCTTCTTAGTTCTCATACCCTCCAGCAGATTGGACTGGTCGCTCCACTCCGTATAGTGAACGCTGATCAATACATTCGAAAGTAACCCTACCCCTTGCTTAAACAGCATTACGCTCTGTTCATTATCCAGCGGCGATATGAGGCAGATCTCCGGAAGAATCAAGGCACCTGCTGAATTCCCCGCAATGGGAACACCGTTCTCATAACAGTTGATCAGCAGATCTTTAAAACGACCGGTCGCGTAATAGTGATGATATTTCTCCGTGTTGCCCCCGCCAATAAATATCCCCGTGGCCTGTGACAACACCTGTTCAGCCTGTTCCATGTCCAGGATCCCATCCTCATCAGGAACGATCACCTGCATATCCTGGGCACCTGATTCTGTCCACATCTGCTGAAACAGGGGAACATACTCCTCCCAGCCCGGTCTGTTCATGATGCATAAAACGATTCTAGCGTTGGAACCGCCCGCTTGCTCTACAAATTGTCTATTGGTCTCTGTTTGAAAGGAATGTCCTCCAAGCAAATATAGATATCGATCCCTCAAGATAACGCCCCCCTTTATTTCTTCTTTTTCGGACCTCGTTTGTAAACATAGAACAGCAGCACGGATATAAAATAAATCGGAAGCAGGATAATGCCAATCACAGCGCTCAGCAGGACGATGGAGAGCTGACCCCGGTCTGCCATAACATCGTAATTCACATACCCGTACACAATCCAAACCAGCCATACCAATGTAACGGCATATCCTATTTTATATGGTAATCTCACAGCATTGTTCACATCCTAGAAGTTGTTGACGTTACACATTCATAGACATTTCGAATACAACAATTCAGCAAACTCATGTTGGTTCCGTTCCATCCATTCACTTCTGATCAGAAGTTGCTTCAACATCAGGTGAAAATAGGAGGCGATGTTCCTTCCGGCCAAATGCTGTCCGATATAGATGCTTAATAATGAAACATAATATAACTCCATGATATAGGGAATCCACTGGATCTCTGCTCGGGTTAACCTCATATATTTTCGATATTCATCTAAAAACAACTCGACCTTCGTCAGGGTCTGGTCCTCTTGCTGAAGAAGATGGTTCAGACAGATGGATAGTTCCCATATCCGTAAGTCCATAGCCGCAAAATCAAAATCCAATACACCGCTCATCTCCCTGGACTGGGGATCGATCAAGAGATTAAAAACTAAAATATCATGATGGACCATTTGCTTAGGCAGTACATTCAGTTCAACTGCATGGTTCAACCCAGATTCATAGTATCCTTGCAAAACAGCTATCTGTTCGGCATCAATCTCAAAAGGAGGACATGTCAAAAACTCATAAATGTTCGTCTGATTGGCTAGAGAATGAAGGTTGTAAACTTCATGGAACGCAATCTCAGGACAAACCACATCAACGGAATTCAATTCGAATTGCTGAAGAGCATATGATATTTCCCCAACGGTCCGTCCATAACTAAGCACATCGGACATGCAGGATAGATCAGGGACCACTCCTTCGATAAAGCGTGTCAGGGAGCCCAAGGAACCGTCCGACAGAACCACGTACTTCGCATCATCCTTACAGGAGACGAAACCTGGAACATCAAACGATAAGGAACAACGCTCCAGATAAGCTGTTAATTCAACCTCGAACCGCAATCTCTCTTCATTCTTCGTATGACGATTGTATATTCTTGCAACGTATTTCCCTTGGTTCATTACGACAATTCGGGAGTCATTCGTCATGCCGAAAGGCACGGTCTCGATCGAATGCACAGGTCCATGAACATAATGCTGCAACAGCTCCAGAAATAAGTGTTCCAATGTCTACACCTCATTTTTTTCCAGCGCGTTCCCCTTATGATCAATCTTATAAACCCCATCCTGTTTCATGGTCTCACTCAGCAATACCCCCTGATATTCGTGTAACTTGTTCGACACATACTCACGAAGGAATGCTGTCACGTATAGACTAATTGTCCTTTGAACCTGCGATACTTCACCCTCTTTAAACAGTAGGGGAACATCACTGAAGGTCATGTGATTGGCGCCCTCTACCTTTAAACAGGACATATACCCAGACAAATAATAATACAACCCTTCATACCCATCGACAAATGGATTCAAGATCGCTTCTGAAAATTGGGGTTGGAGTTCCTTATGGGTACATTTTTCTTGCCGCATCACCAAAAACGGAGTTGCGATATCAGCTCTATCCTGCAGATGGAGAAGATGAAAGCTGGGATCCAGCAAAATCGCTGCCCTGAAATCCGCTTTTCTCTTCACGGCTTCAAATACAGCTGCCCCGCCCAAGGAATGTCCAACCAGACCGATCCGTTCCATGTCCATCAATGGGGATGAAAAACAAGACTCTAGCTCTTGCAAATGAGCAGCCGTATACAAAATATCCTCCACTCTTGCCTGCAACAGCTCGTCCCACAGAACAGTATCAGTACTTTCGATGGATGACATCTTTTCCGTTTGTCTGATAAAGCGACCATCAGGATAAATAGAAAACATGGATTCGTCAGTCGCTCCAATCGTTACCACGATAAATCCCTGCTTGACTAAATTTTCGATTTGAAACATGTACATATCTCTTACAATCCCAAAGGCAGGAACATAGAGAATAACCGGGCGTTTCTCAGCTGTATACATGGGCTCGGCTTGATTCACCACCGGAAATCCTATCGATTTAATATGATCCTCATCCGCCCCCATCTCTTTAAGGCTAGCGAGTGCCATTTCAGCACAGGGATCAAACAATCGAGCGTACGATGAGACCGTGGGACTCTCTGCATTAGTCTCTGCCGGATAAAATAGACTGATTATGATACTCCTACCCATATCGCTAGAGTCAAAATCCCCCCTTGAGCGATCGTAAAACACATGTACAAACCTTCCTATGTTCATTCACTTCACTCCAGAATAAGGCAGTTATTAACGTTGCGAATATTATCAAGGCCAGAAGGAACATATGATTCATCTGTGCTACTTACATAAGTGGATCTAAGGCCAACCCGGATTAACCTCCGGCAGCTGGCAATCCGATGAATAAATTGATAAAGAGTCATGACACAGCTCCTTCATCCAATGTCGGCGAGCCAGCGAACGATCATTACGCACCCTGTTTTTCCCTGTAATGACTGACATCCCCATGCAGGAGGATGGAAGGCACCTCATCCGTCAGTTCAATCTTGCTCAGGCATGTCGGGTGGATATAGGGCAGATCCCACAGCCGGTCCATGCTTCTCCCTTCAAAATAAGCCATTAACAGCTTGACCACCACAGTATGCGTGACAAGCAAAATGCTTGCGCCTGGATTCGAACCGACAATATCGACAAGCTTGTTAACCGCACGTTCTCTGACCTCGTCGAAAGTCTCGCTGCCCGGGACGCCGAACAGCTCCGGATGATTCCAGAAATGATCTAGCTGCTGAGGATATAATTCGCCGATCCGTTCCTGGGTTTGTCCTTCCCATACGCCCAGATTAATTTCTTTGAATTCATCGCAAGCCGTAACCGGCACATCTCGGTTCCCTCTAATAATCTCGGCTGTATGAAATGCTCTGTTACTGGTACTCGAATAGATGAGATCAATAGGGTCATGCTGTAAGGCTTCGCCAAGCCATTCCGCTTGCTGAATGCCCAGCTTTGTCAGCGGCGAATCCAGATGTCCTTGAAATCGGTGTTGCACATTCCACTCGGTCTGTCCGTGTCTTACGAGGTAGATGGTGGTTGTTTCTTTCATCAATGGTTCCCTCCCTAACCTAGTATGCAACTCATCGTTTTAACTAAATTAAACCGTCTGCTTGACGTATGGCATAAGCCAGCTTGTACAGATCTGCAATATCCTGCCTGCCCGTCTCTTCAAATCGCTTAACAGCTTCCTCCAAATCAACCGCCTCTACCGCGATGACCTGCTCGCCATCTTCGGGATTTAGCGGCTCTCCGACGATGCGTACATCCCCGTAACCTACCAATCGAACAAAATGAGGATGGGGAATATGCGGCCGATAGGGAGTCTTGCTGCTGGATTCACAACGAAACTGGCCGAAGACCCGATATGACTCAAGCTCTGCACCCAGCTCCTCTCGAACTTCCCGTCTAAGTCCATCCATATAGGACTCTCCGGGTTCCAGGGTTCCTCCTGGGAGCTCCCAGCTTCCATCCGCTACCTGAAAAATAATGCAGCGATCCCCGGCAAACGGAAGGATCGTGACATTGCTAACCTTCGATTTATCGAAAACTTCGCTAAGCACAAACCTGGCTCGCACCACGCCCCAATGGATATCATTCGAGAGAGCCCGGTACAGGCTCATATCCGTGTTTTTTCTCATGCACGCAATTCCTCTCGAACATTACAAATATTCATACAACCTATATAGTGCTGTATTCATGAACCATAAGCACCTGCTCCATCGAGCTCGTAAATCCAAACGCCTGCAGCACGTTCACCAGTTCCTGATGCGAAGCCCGGATGTTGAATGCAGATCGCTTGCAGGCATAACCGGGTTGTATCATCTCCAGTACTGCCGTCTTCATTACAGCTTCTGCATCGGGGTGTCCTGGAGCAGCCTCACAACGAAACAGCGTAATTGCTGCCAAACGACCTTGGGCATCGAACACCCGCTTAAACAAACCAAAGCCTACCTGTTCTTCCCCTTCATATACAATAACGCATTCGCCGTCCTTGATACTGGAAGCGTCTGTCTGCCAGACTTCACCGGATCGATAGAAAGCCACGGAGGCAGCCTCCGCAGCTAGGCCTCTGACTTGTGTGTATGGTGAAGGTGTATTCTGCACACGCTGCTCCTCAATGGTCTGTTCATTCGTCATGATGAGAAGCCGGTCGATGATTTCATACCCAACGCTTTCGTAAAGACGGATCGCTGGCGCATTCGTGCTGATCGCCTCTAAATAGGCACGATGGACGCCTTGTTCTACGTAGAGCTCGGCGTTTTTCTCCATCATGTTTTTGCCGATTCCTTTCCCCCGGAAATCGGGAGCTATCGCTGTCCCGCCGTTACGTGCAATCTTAACGCCATCTTCCTCCCGAAAACTGTTCATGACGATGCCGGCTGGTACGCCATTCATGTAACAAGCGAGTGATCTCTCCATGCAAAGACCATCATTTCCGATACGGGCAATGAAGCGGTCCAGCGGCATCGAGGCGTTAACCATGTATCCTTCAAACGAGTGATTCCAGAGCTCCGATACTTCCCGAATCGGAAGCTCGCTTAACGGTTTGTATGTGATCAATGTTTAATCCTCCTAATCAAGAGTCATGAGTGAGTATGGAATATGTAGAGATGCTCTCTATTAAAAACATGCAGGAAGAACACCTAAGTAAAGTACGTACTCAGTCGTGTTCTCCTGCATGTCTTAGCCATACTTATTTACGATTTAAAGAGCTGCATCATCTACGCTGTCCAGCCAAGCTTCGATGCTGCCAATGACGGAAGTGACACAGCCATCCTCGAATGGGGAGATCAAGCCTGCCACCTTCACCAATTCGGTGAAGGACTTGCTTCCACCTTGACGGCACAGGTTCAGATAATCTGCCCATGCAGCGGATTGATCCTCATGCATCTTCTTCCAGAACTGGAATGCACAAATTTGAGCCAGCGTATAGTCGATATAATAGAACGGCGAGCTAAAAATATGACCCTGCTTATGCCAGAAGCCGCCTTGCTCCAGATAGGAATTGTCATCATAGTTCCGGTGCGGCAGATATTTCCGCTCAATCTCACGCCATGCCTGTTTCCGTTCAGCTGGCGTAGCATCCGGATTCTCATAAACAAAGTGCTGGAATTCATCAACGGTGACCCCGTAAGGAATGAAGATGAGTCCGCTCGCGAGATGGTCGAAGCGGTATTTATCCGCCTCATCCTCGAAGAAGCGGTCCATCCACGGCCATGTGAAGAACTCCATGCTCATGGAATGGATTTCGCACGCCTCATAGGTTGGGAACCCATACTCCGGCACCTCAAAACCTCTGCTCTCATACACTTGGAACGCATGACCGGCTTCGTGCGTCAGCACATCAATATCACCGGAAGTCCCGTTAAAGTTGGAGAAAATAAACGGTGCGCCGTACTCACTAATATAGGTACAGTATCCGCCGCTCTGCTTGCCTTTTTTGGCAACCAGATCCATCAGGCCGTTCTCCTGCATGAAGGTAAAGAACTCGTGAGTTTCCGGAGACAATTCTTCATACATCTTCGCACCATGGTTTACGATCCAATCCGGGTCACCCTTAGGTGTTGCATTCCCCGATTTGAATGAGAAGTTCTCATCGTAGTACAGCAGTTGGTCCACATCGATTCGTTTCTGCTGACGTTCTTTCAGCTTGGTCGCAACGGGAACGATATGCTCCAGCACCTGGTTGCGGAAATTAGCGACCATCTCCGCGTTATAATCCGTACGGGCCATGCGGGCATAACCAAGCTCTACATAGTTGTTAAAGCCTAGCTTCTTGGCAATCTTGGTTCTCACCTTAACCAGATCATCATAGATACGGTCGAAGTTTGCTTCGTTCTCAGCCATGAAGCCGCTGGACGCCTCCATAGCACGTTTACGCATATTACGATCCGTCGATTGCTGGAAAGGAATCAACTGCGACAGGGTACGCTCTTCGCCTTCGAACTGAATTTTGGCGGAAGCGATCAGCTTCGAATATTCAGTCGTCAGTTTGTTCTCCTGCTGCAAATCCTCAATGATCTCAGGGCTGAAGGTTTTGAGTGATAGCTCTGCCAGCTGGAACAGCTGCCGCCCCCATTTGTTCTCAAGCTCGGCTCTGAATTTCGAATCCACGAGGGCACGATAATAATCCGTTATGTATTCCTGGATCACGGGTCCATTCTCGTCAAAGAAATCCTGCTCTGCCTTATAGAACTCGTCGTTCGTATCAATCGAGTGCCGTATATACACCAGTTGACTCAGGGTATCCATCTCACTGCGGAGTTTGTTAATGTGGGTCATCGCCTGGTCTTGCTCCTCATACGTGCTGGCGGAGGTGAAGGCGTTCAGTTGTTCCTTAAACTTTTGCTCAAAAGCTTTTACGTCGGGGCGTTCATAGCGATACTCGCTGAATTTCATAAGATACACCTGTCCTTTCCCATGTAAAAATGCATCCTGGCGTCTGATCGCATGGATTCAAAACACCAAACTATATCTAAATTCTATATGCTAATCACAATATCCTTCACAGGTCTATGAAATTCTACACGCCCCGATTGGTTACGTGATGATCTTAAGACCAATCGCTGAAGCCAGGATTAAAGCAATGAAGAAAACCCGACGCGCTTCCTTCGGTTCACCAAACGCAAACATCCCAAGCAGGGTGCTGCCGGCCGTCCCCATTCCCGTCCAAATCGCATAAGCGGTGCCCATGGAAATAAAGGCCATCGCGTACGTCAGCAGCAGGAAACTCGAACCAAGCGAACACGCTAAAAAGATGTAGGAGCCCAAGCTGCGAGTCAGGCTCACCCTTCTTAAGGCGATCACACCCAACACTTCACATAACCCTGCGGCGATCAGA
Organism: Paenibacillus sp. ISL-20; assembly: GCF_018613005.1. Lineage (NCBI taxonomy): Bacteria > Bacillati > Bacillota > Bacilli > Caryophanales > Paenibacillaceae > Paenibacillus > Paenibacillus sp. ISL-20. Next base: position 17,248 of record NZ_JAGGRD010000057.1, on the reverse strand, counting down.
GCGATCCATTCCATTACGCACCACTCTCCTTCGCCTGGTTATCCGTATCCTTCGTGACCAGTTTGAGTCCCAACACCCCTGCAGCCAACATGCCAATCAGCAGCAGCTTGATGGGATTCGCCTGCTCGCCAAACACGACGATCTCCACCAGCACCGTACCGGCTGTCCCAAGTCCTGTGAAAATCACATAGACCGTACCGATGGGAAGTTTAGCCGCAGAGTCCAGAAAAACTTTAAAGCTGAATATAATTGAAGCGATGGTAATGATCCACTGCCACCAGGTATCGGAATGCTTCAAACCGGATACCCATACAACCTCCAGTGCCCCCGCCAATAATAAGAGCCACCATGCCTTTTTCATCCTCCAACATCCTTCCACTCTATATTTGCATGAAAATATTTATGATGTAGTTGTGATTGTAATCTAAAAATGGCATACCGTATAATGATAAATAATAATGATGTCATCATTTTTAGTGATGCCTGAAGGAGAGAGGAAGGTTTAGATGGAGCTTACCGATCTGAAGGTTTTTCTGAGGATTGCCGATGAAGGGAATATTACCCGCGCTGCGGAGCAACTTGGGTATGTGCAGTCCAATGTTACGGCCCGGGTCAAAAAGCTCGAGAATGAACTGGGGGTTCCCTTATTCAACAGACACTCCAATGGAGTGACTATGACGGAAAAAGGACGGATGTTCCGGGACTATGCGTGTACCATTCTCAATCTGTCTGAAGAAGCGGTGCGGGCTGTACAGGAAACGCCTTATCCAAGCGGTTCTTTAACCATTGGCGTCGTGGATACGGTGCATTGCGGACATTTCATTAAATCCTTGTCGGACTATCAAACCATGTACCCGGACGTCACGCTATCGCTCTTGACCGGCAGCTCTTCGGAGCTGATTGCACAAGTATTAAACTACCAGCTGGACGGTGCATTTGTGACAGGAAACATTCCGCCGAAGCTGGTTGCCGATTATGTAGAAGAGGACGAGGTCAAACTGCTGATCAAATCGAAGGAACAGCCCTTTCCCGATCTTGCGGTGACCAAATGGGCCGTTGCTCCGGCGGGATGCCCGTTTCGAAGCATTCTCGAAAGGTGGCTGTTAAGCGAAGGAATTCCGCTAACCAATATGATCGAAGTCTCATCGTTAGAGACCCAGTTAGGCATCGTACGATCAGGTCTTGCCGCTACGCTGCTCCCCACCTCCGTCTTGAGCGGAGAATTTGCGAATATGGGCAGCTTCTCGATCCCGGAAGCGTTCCGGCATACCTCGACAAGCCTGATCCGGCGCAACGACCGGTTCAGGAACAAGGCATTTTCCGCTTTTACCGAACTGGTTAAAGTTAATTTCGATAAGACAGAAGGTTTATGAACTGTGACGTTCTCAACGTCATAATTGTCCTCCCAGAGTGGATATAATGGTATGCTCTCCCGACAGTTCGATCTGTTGCTGGATATAATGGGCGACTCCATCAAGCTCATTCGAGTCGATAATATGGTCAGCCAGCTGCCGAATCCTTTCATGCGCGTTTCGCACCGCAATCCGGGTGCCTCCGGCTTCAAATAGCCCCACATCATTGATGTGGTCGCCGAAGACCACCGTGCTCTCCAGATCAATACCCATATGGGAGGACCATAATTGCAGTCCGTCTCTTTTGTTTGCTTTAGCATGACTAAATTCCAGGAAAAAGTGGTTATGGATATAGTAATCCGGCATCATATGTGCATGAATCACATCACCGAATAATTCCATGACCTCGCACCGTATCGGCTCCAATTCATCAAAAAGTCCAATGTATGTAAGAGCTAGCGTCCGGTAATCCGGCGGACAGTTCAGGGTCTTCACTTCCATAAATCGCGGATCATGGGGCCGACTATGATAAAAAGCCTTCTCTCCCTCTCTCCGCAGCGCCTCATGCAAAACACGCTCACGATGATCCACATCCAATGAAAAATAGTAAGGAGTAATACCAAACTTCCTCCCCACGTCGATAATCTCATTTGAAATCTCCCGTTCAAGCCAGGAACCATCGATTACAGTTTGATTCACCCCGTCATATATCAAAGCGCCGTTATATAGAATCAGCGGGTACTTCCAGGAGATTTCCGAGACGACGCTTTGAGCGCTAATATAGCCGCGGGCAGTAGCAAACGTGACGACCACGTCCTGCTCCAGCGCATTCGCGATAACATCCCTAGTATAGGGTGAGAGTGTCTGATCTGATCGTAGAAGCGTGCCATCCAGGTCGGTAATATACGCTCTTTTCTTCATCATGAAGCAATGCCTCCTTCGCCGTCCAGTATGTGACAAAACCCAGCCATAGAGTAGCTCTTTCTAAGACTGGGCCTTTATTATGATTTAGACATCTTCCATGATTATACAACTTCTAAGTTGGAGAGGGTAAAGGAATTCTATAGAGTCATCAATATGGCATAACTTGTCTAGGAAATGGCACCTCCGAGATTTATTTAGTGATACGCGGCTGAAGATAATCTATAACTTCTTTTATATGCTGAATCTCGGCAAGCGGAAAAACACCCATGCTGTTCATTCTGGCGGTGTCCCCGCGATAGGCGATAAATGGAATTCCGGCGCTCTCGGAGGCCTTGCCATCCACCCAGGCATCTCCGACAGACAACCATTCCTTCGGTGATGTATGAGGGAAGTGCTTCAGTACCTCCAAATAACCATCAGGTGCCGGCTTTAACAAGCCCATGGCTTCTCTGCCAATAATGAGATCAAAATATTGCACAATCCGGTTCTCTTCCAATGCGGCCATCGCTGCTTCCACCGCATTATTCGTCACAATGGCCAGATGCATCTGCCCATGCAAGTGCTGAACAAGCTCGCTTGCGCCCGCTTCTAGTTCTGCACCCATCATCCCTCTCATCTCATGTTCCTTGGCAATATTCCACATCGCCTGACGAAGATCTTCCGACAGCAGCCCTGTATTCATGGCTTCAGCAATAATGGTTGAGGTCGTATGGGTGTCCATAGACAGACCTTGGGGCAAGATTCTGTGATGGCATAGAAAGGCGTAGATGTCCCTCTTCATCGCGCCAAAATCAATGCTGGAATGCAGCAGCGTATTATCCATATCAAAAATAATCCCTTTTATCGTGAACCCGATATCTAATCAACTCCAGTCATGGAAACGCCTTGAATTGCGGCTCCAGCAGGTAAGCCTGATTTGGGTATTCGGATCAATGATGTGACGCTTGCCTGGCCAGGGTAATCCTCCGTCCCATCATCTGCTTGTGAAGCTAAAGTGATATATAGATGATTTTTTGGATCCCCTATCTGTTCGCTGGTCATCTTCATGGATGCGATCCGAAAACCTTTTGCCGACGGAAGCTGTCCTCCGCTAATCAACATATAAATTTCCTGACTCGTTTCCTTAAGCACCCACCCGCCGGGAGCCCTATTTATGCTGTCATCATAAAGCTGTTGAATACCCGGATCAAGATGCTCTACCGAACGGGACTGCCAAGTAAATTCCGAGGCGGTTTTGGTATATAGAAGCTGCTCATATGGAACTTGAATATAGTCTGTCTCGCGGATTTCCCTTTCTTCTTCCGTTACACGCTCCGCATCGTAGAAATCGTCTGCTCTCTGCTCATAGCAGCCTGAAATCAATATCATCATAACAATCATGGTGAACGTCAGCCGTCTGTTGATGAGTAGTCGCAAAAAATGCACACACCCCTTCATCTCCTAATCATACACAACTTCCGTACCGGCGATAAAATCGTGAAGGGAACGCTTATCCTCGCGCATCGCAACCATAAAGATACTCACGATGAGACCAATTCCAAACGTTAGCGTATACACAATTCCCGCTACGAGGTTGCGGAGCAGCATCGTTCCTATGCCCGGCGGCTCAAGAAAATCGAATTTGCGTATGCGAATTCCGCATAAACGCTTGCCGATGGTATAACCATTCCAATACACGGGCACCAAAATGGCATACAGACCATAAATCAAATTATTGATCGGCTCATTCTCAAAATTCCCAGTGATCAAACCTGCAATGAACCATAACGGAAGGCTCACGATGATTCCATCCAGAAGATTGGCGCCTAGCCGGATCCAAAAACCGGCCACTTGGTTTTCGTCCATCAATATACCTCCTTAAAAAATCAAGATTGCATTCAATTATGGACTCCGATCAGCAAATGATTATACTCTTTGGCTAATTAGCTCACTTCTGGCTGCGATTAACCACGGATGCACCAATTTCATTTTGTCACGTTGATTCCATACATGGTCCAAATACACAAGCGCCGCTCCGTCTAAATCCAGTTCGTCCAGTTTAGTGCGCATGTCCGCTTGATAGGCGTGATCGCCTTCAAGTTCCCAAGAGATCTTATCCGCAACGAATAATACCTTATCCAATTGGCTTGCCCCGGCTTTTAACGTTGTATGGCATTCAATAGCGTTCAATATGTCCGGAGAAGTGCAGCCGAAGATACGCTGAGCCATTTCCATGGAAAGCTTCTGATGAATGATCCTGATATATCGGTGTTCCTCTTCCATAATGGGTAGAGACCATTCTTCCGCGGCCTCCTTCATTTCACTTACCGAAATAGCATTGCTGATATCGTGCAGCAGCGCCGCCTGCCGGGCTACATCTGGGTTTACATCAAATAACGGTGCGATGGCTAACGCCTCTCGAACTACATCCATGATATGCTCAAACGTTTCCTGCTCTCCATGCTTGATGAGAAAAGCTTCTACATCATCCCTTAGGTTATATGTAAACTCTATGCCATGAGTCAACTTACTAAACACGGAATCCCTCATCCTAGACACACACCTTTCCACACAACATTTTCCAATCCCTCATATCATTGTAAGCTCCGGTTCCTGATCGAACAATAGTTTTTCCCACATTTCCCCATCCCACCGTCATCCAGCTCAAGTAGAGAATGTAACTTTCACACAACTAAATCAGCCACAAATAAAAAAACAGAATGACTTTCCTACATCGTAGTTAAGCCATTCTGCTGCCTGTTATACACTATTTTATGTATGATCGAAATATGCGGTTACGGTTATCTGCTCCTCGATTTCATAATGACCCCAAGCAAACCATAACCAATCGTAACACCTACCGAGTTCAAAATAAAATCGTCCACATCCAGGCTTCCCCGCCGGGAGATCAGCTGTGCCATTTCAAGCACGAATAACCCGACTAAAAAGAAACCCAGCATCTTAACGAATCGAATTCGAAATACAACTGGAATCAACACCCCGAAAGGCACAAACACAGCGATATTCCCAACGATATTGATCAATGAAGCCAAGCTGCGAATGGGGAAATAGCTTGCCATCGTCGAAAATGGCACCAGATTATAACTAAATTCCGATTGTGTGGTCCTCCCGAATCCCCAGATCATCCAGTAAGTTAGCAACATGGTGTATCCAATGAGGAGGATCAAGGCGATCATTTTAACATGCGATTTCATTGAGGTCTCCTGTGAAAATGAATTCAAACATATTTATCCAATACGTAATCTTCGATTATTTCAATATTTCGGCGTTCCTGTGCATACTGTTTAATGTGCTTCTTAATATTCGGATACAAAATAATGTCGTCCAGCTGCTCGAGCGGAATCCATTTCACATCGGTTTGATTCGGATCTGGCGCAGCCGGAAGTTTCGGGGATGATCCTTCATGTGGATAACATTCAAACACGATGTATAGCGTGTGAATGCCCGATATGTTATCTCTAGACTGTTTATGCGGAGCATTCTCATACACAAATGCAACAGGTCCAGTCTGTGCTTCCAGCGTGGTTTCCTCATACAATTCTCTCAAGGCACCCTCAGCGATCGACTCTCCCGACTCGGCCCCGCCCCCTGGCAAATTGTAATGCAATCCGTTCTCATCTACATACTCGACCAATAGAACATGCTCATTCTGAAAGACTAACGCTGTCGGTCTCACCCGAATATGATACGTCATAAAAACCACCTCTCCACACGGCTAATGAATAGCTGCTGAATTTTCTTGATCTGTCTATCATACAATTAACGAAGTCAAAATGGGAATATTATGTATAATTGCAGGTCAAAAAGGCTATCGGGTGATCGCAGCAACCTCCCAGATAACCTCCATCCATTAACACATATCGTTAATTCTTTTAACTTCCTGTTCGATCGTTATCATCCAGTCTCACGGTTTCTCCCGTTTCGCGAGAGACATTCGCAGCCTCCAGAAAACGAATGATCTCCAGCGTCTCAGATAAAGGAACATCCGAGACACCTGTCGTGAACATCTTCATGATCTGTTCCAGCAGACTCGCATAATAGGGTTTCGGATGCGCCATGATGTCCACAAAGCTGCTAGACTCTGTTCGATGAATGGTCATCCCAAAGCGTTCGTTACCTGCCCGATTTCCCCGAATCGTCCCGACTCTCCCGTCATTCCAAACCGCTGTTAATACCTCATGCAATTCGGTCGCAGCGACATGCACGCTTACGCATCCGGGTCCGAGAACACGGTAAAGCATCTCCGCCGCATGGATTCCATACCAGAAAAATCCAGGCTGTGTAGGTTGAAGGGGCAGCGGTCCGGCGCAGTCCACGCCAATGATATCATCTACACCGCCGCTAGCCAATTCATCCTGAAGTCCTTGCGCATATCGAAGTGACGAGCTGCTCATAACGGTAACCTGAAACTGCGCCGCCAGTTCGGCAATTTCTATTGCGTCCTTACTGCTCACCGCAAACGGCTTATCAATAAATACCATTTGGCAATGAGGAGCAATCGCGCGAAACAAGGACAGATGCGACCTTCCGTCGACCGCTTCGAGCATGACCGCATCGACCTGTTTGGCCACGTCTCTCGGAGAATCCAATATTTCGGTTCCCCACGCAACAAGTTCCTTGGTATACCCGTCCACCCGGCTTATACTAAGCTCGAAGTCCGGTGATCCTCCGGGAAATGCCGCTGTAACCCGTGCGCCGGGTACATAATAGGGATGCGCCTTGTCATGCAGCATTTTCGAGAAAATGGAGACATGCGATGTATCCAAACCAATCATACCGATTTTCAAAGTCATAAGTTCATTCTCCTTTACCTGCAGGATTTTAGATGATCACACTGGCATTTCCATTCGCTACGTTACTGAGAGATATCAGCAGCCGAACATAGGCTTTTCTTTCAACCATCATATCATCCTGAACCACTAAAGGACGTGACTTTAATTCGTCTTTTAAATTAAACCTGAATCCAATGCAAAAAGACCGCCTCCATCTGATTATCAGACGTAGGCAGCCTTTTTAGAGGATTTATAAATGCTCCGTGCAGTTGAATAAGGGGCAATTCCATTCCTCCAAAAACTGAGCTCCCCGCTCAGCAACATCCTCATAACGTTCCATACCTAAGTCCAGTTCTCGCCAGGAGTGCCCCCAAGACACCAGTCTCTCTTCCTCTGTAGTTCCTTCAATATGACCGCAATCGATCTCGCAAATCCGTTGATCTTCCATGATATCAAGCACAGAGATCTCTTCAGCAATGATCCGCGCAGTAGCTCTGGCACGGATCAAGGGACTTGAGATGATGATCTCCCAAGACTCTTTCTTTAAGCGCTCAGCGATTCGTTGAGCCTGTTGCCTCCCCTCAGCATTAAGAGGAATATCGCTCCGTCCCTGAGCCCTATTCTGAACATTCCAATCCGTTATTCCGTGTCTAATAAGGCCGATGGTAGCCGTATCATCCACCTCCCACTAGGTACATCTCCATGTAAATCTGCAATATACTCACTAAGGCTGCATCCTCCATTTTATCACGATGAGGCGGTTCACCAGAGCCACAAATGCAAACACAATGGCAAACGTTATAAAGCCCGAGGATACCTGGCATGCCACCGAGGTTGCAAATATAAGAAATTCGATAAGCAACACCACGGCAAGCGGCAGCTTGATCCTTGCTTTCGGAGAGATGGTCATGCCCCAGATGACGGCTGCAAGCAGTGGAAGCCCAATACCGAGTGCAACCTGTGCCATGAGCCCGGAGCCATAATGGAAGCCCCAGTAACCTATCGAAAACAACAGAATCAATTCCAATATAAATCGGAGGGCGAGATTCAGTACTTTGAACATCGAGGAACACCTTCCGTTTCATGTCATGCACCTATTTATACTACAGGCATTAAAGCTCGATTTGCTCCAAATGATGGATCATATGATCCACGTAGTCGTTAAACAACCACTCCAGTGTGACCTCCGTTTTATCAGGCAGCACGCATTTTTTCTGAAAATCTGATGAATCGGCTTTTTGCATGACACGCAGAATCATCCGGTTCATCTGCTGCCACAGTGACAACACTTCCGATTGATCATATTGATCCTGGTAATTGTTCACCCGGACCCAATCGTTCTGCGCGTACCCCTGAATGGCAATCGGATAATCGGACAGCAAAATTTTTACAAACCGGATATGGTTATTTACCGCTGAATCGCAAAGGTGACCCAGGATCTCCTTCTTGGACCATTTATCGGGCGCAAGCTTCAGATTGAACTCCACCTCATTAGTCGCCGTTACAATCTCTGTCATTTCGGTAATCAATGCTTCCAGCTTCATGATTGACTCCATACGCTATTCCTCCTAAGAGCCCTCTCAGCCAATAAGCTTAGAGAGCTTGGTTCCATTCTATTCGTGCAATTGGCATTCCCATGAAATCGCTATACTGCTTGGCAGCTTTCATAAACTCCTCTTCTCGATCATTCCTTGGCAAAAACGGACTAAATGCGATTTCGATGCCGCTGCGCTTGATCTCCCGCTTCCAGACACCGACCACTTCCCCGCCTGCCACCATCATCGGTTGAAAAACCCCGTTGCGATGGGGAGCGATCTTCGCATCGTGCTCTGTCTCTATGATCGCGCTGCGATCCTTGTAACCCAAGTAATATTCATCAAAACCCGGAAGCAGAACCACCGAATCCGTATCAGTGGACACGGCCGGTATTGTAACAGAGCTCCAGTATTCCATGCCGTTGACAAAATCTAAACGAAGGTTTGATTTTACGGCCTCAAAGCCTCGTTTAGCTTCTGTCAGCGTTAATCCGACCCACCACGCAAAATCCTGAATCGTTGCGGGCCCGTGGCCTGTAAAATAACGAAGCGCAAGCTCCGCCAGCGATTCTTCAAGCGTTAGCTCCCTCGAATTCGGGACCCATTCATCCAGCAGCACGAAACTCTGCTGTTTACCTTCATGCGGGCCGAAACAGATCATGCCTGTCCGTCCCAAATATCCGAGAATGAAATAACCGCGGCCATTCTTGGTGCTGATCCCCGCTTCCTCCAGCAACTCCATCAGTCTGGGACGGGATACGCGGGTACAGCCACTCAACGCGTTGCGAATGATCGTGCGGCATCGATGGAGCGTACCTTCGTCAAGCTCAAGTTCCGCCTGCTTCTTCTTATCATGCGTGTGAAAGCGCGATGCCGTCAGCTTCAGCATCCACTTGGCATCCTCCGCAGGCACGAAGAATATCGTCCCTCGCATCGGCCAGGTCAGCACGATCTTGCGATCGATCATGGCCTGCTCCACATCGAACAGCTTGGCAGAATGTGTACGGAGACCGATTCCCCATACCGCTTGATGAAAATCCTGGGCCTGCACAGCGCCGAGCCCTCTTACGACTTGCTCTGGACTCTCAGGCTTCATACCTGTTATTCCTTGATTGAACAGCCTTCGATTCGCTATGATTCGACTTGGCACAATGGTCACTCTCCTAAGACATGAATATCTCGCGAGCCTTGAGCCTTCATTTTAAATCCGGAATGGACATCCAGGCGCGATCGTTCTGCCAACTCACCTCAACCGGCGTCTCAAAAAACGAGGTCAAATTCCCGCTTGTCAGCATATCCTTGGAGCTCCCCTGTCCGAATACTGTGCCCCGGCGGATGAGCAACGAGTGCGAGAAGATCGGCAGTATTTCTTCGATATGGTGCGTAACGAATAGCAGGGTCGGCGCATCGGGCTTTGAAGCCAGTGCCGTAATGCTGGACAGCAGCGCTTCCCTCGACAGAAAATCCAGTCCGTTACAGGCCTCATCCAGTATCAACAGCCTTGGAGAAGCCATAAGCGCCCTAGCGATCAGCAGCTTCTGCTTCTCCCCTTGCGAACAGGTTTCGTATGTACGACCCAGCAGATGAATACAATTAAAATCCTTCATGAGCTGCTCGGCCTGTTCCCGGTCCGCTTCATCCACCTTCTGATACAGGCCGATCGAGGCATGTTTACCGCTAATCACGACATCCAGCGTGGATTCGCTCGGGCGGATTCTTTCCTGCAGTGAGGAGCTGACCCAGCCAATTGATTTACGCAATTCTCTTAAATCCACCCTGCCAAAACGATGCCCGAGCACCGAAACCGTACCGCTGGTCGGCCAGATATAACCGTTAATCATATTCAAAATGGTTGTCTTTCCGGAGCCGTTCAGCCCAAGAACCGCCCAATGCTCTCCTTGCTGTACGGTCCAATCCACGCCTGCAAGAACGGTCTTCTGCTCCCGTTGCCAGGTTACGTTATTCAGTTCAATCGTCGTGTTCATTGCTGATCTCTCTCCTTCTCTACTTCGTCTCTCTTTTCCTCTTTTCAAGGATTATACCAGCAATTACTAATTCCTCAATAGCGAGATGAGATCCAGCCTTGTGAGCAGTCTACGTCTTGGAGTCAAGCTATGTATACCGAGCCGGACATTTCATTTATTAAAGAGGTTTTGATCAACGAATTAAATGTTGACGAATAATTATTTTTATGTTATAATATAATATTTTACTATTTACATGAGTTTGCTGATTTGATAATCTACTTCTACTCATCTCTCCCGGAAAGATAAACACGGGAAGAACCCTTTATACGTGGAGGTATGTAACATGCAAATCGATCAAGGCATTGCCATGCTGGAAATTTCCGCAGCCATGATGGGACGAATCGAAACGATCCATCCAACATTCATATGGGATCATCAGAACCGGGTGCTTATCGATACCGGCTATCCCGGCCAGTTCCCGATTATTCAGGAGCAGCTATCGGACATCGGGGTTTCCGTCCAGGATGTAAGCAAAATTATTATAACACACCAGGATTTGGATCATAACGGCAGTTTGCCGGCCATGATCCAGCACAGCAACCACGCCCCGGAAGTGTTCGCCAGCGAAATTGACAAGCCTTATATCGAAGGAGATACAAGGCTTGTCAAATTATCGCCCGAGGCCATTACACAAGCGCTGGCTTCGATGCCGGATCACGTTCCGCCGGAGTGGAGGAATGCGTTTAAGCAAACGCTGGAGAATCCTCCCACAGCCCCAGTGAACAGCATTTTGCGCGACGGCGAGGAACTGCCGTTTGGCGGCGGTATCATCGTGATCCATACGCCGGGCCACACCCCGGGCCATACCAGCTTATATCATATACCGAGCAAAACCCGGATTGCCGCAGATGCCCTGAACGTGATCAATGGACGGTTGGTCGGGCCGGATCCGGCAACTACATATGACATGGCGTCAGCCAAGCTTTCGTTGCAAAAGCTCACTCATTATGACATCCATAAGGTGATCTGTTATCATGGGGGACTATTTACGGACAATCCCAACCAGCGCATTCGTGAATTGGCTTATGCTTAAGCGTTTGTCGGTTCACTTTCCATCAAGTAGACTTCACTTCGTTCTTCTGTCCGTCGATCCAGCTAATCTCAAGGTACCACGTATACGTGCCGCCGGCCGGCACTTCGGCCGCTGCCTGACGATGCATGGCATACGAGAGATCATCGAGCAGCCCCGTCGCTGGTTCCAGCGCAAGATGGTACTGTCCCTGATAGCCACCGTAATTGGCCCATATCCCTAAATAAGGCACCTGCTCTTTAGGAAACGTCATGCGGAGTCCTTCTCCCGCAACCGGATCGTAAATGGAAGCTTGCCCATCCGGCAGCTCGCCTGCAAAATAAAACTTCTCCGCCGATGCTTCAAGCCTGCTCTCGGTTCGATTCAAGCGAATATGGAGCTTTTCATCCCATGGCTGCGGCCATTTCCGAATATCGCCGAATTCTCCCAACCGACCGTTCGCCGAGTACGATACGATGATCTCCCTCAGCTCGTGAGGAACAATAATCTCTGCGCCTTCATCGATTTGAAACAATGGATGCGCGGCCCACAGGAAAGAAAATGGGAACGGACTCGAATTATGAACGGCATAATCGATCCGCAGGGTATCTTCACGAGGGAAGGAGTAGGTTTTGCGCAGCTGATAGGGAATTCGGATTCCCTGCACGCTGCAGTGTAGCTGTTCTTGCTCGCTGCGCACCTTCCATGGAATGGACCATACCTCGCCATGATCCGGAAGCTCCGTTCCTTCCCATGGATACGCTGGATACCGGCAGTCATTGATCGTTGGAAACATTTCGTCCCAGCCGCTGCCGTCCCGCTTTCCGAATGAGCTTGCATACCCGTTCGTTTCCAGAGCTCCAGCAGGCTGCACCAGCCATTCCCGGCCAGTCTTTCGATTGCGAAGCGAGATGACCCTGCTTCCGAGTTCAGGCACCACGACCATCTCCATCACCTCCTTGCACCCTGTCCAAACCTCATATCCATCGAGCATCCCTTTGCTCCAGATCATCATCGTCATCCTCCTCCGTTTTAGTCAATGCATCACCCGGAATGCACAGATTCTCAAGGACCGTTCATAACGGCCCTTGAGAATGAAGTGTCGATCCCTTAAATAAACGTCTCGCAAAGCGCCAAATGCAACGCAGCTCCTTGATGGTGAGCCTCCAGCTGCAGCACTTCGCGGAACAGGTTCTCCGCGGACTGCCGGTCACCGAGGCCAAGATGCCCAAGCCCCATCATATAACGGCAATGAATTTCGTTTCTTCGGTCCAGATCTTCATCAAACACCAGGAAGTCCGGCAGCGAGACTGCAAAGTAATCGATGCTCTGAGGCTCGAATATATGCTTCTCCCCATAATCAATCAGCTTGTTAAACCGGCTGCGGGCTTCATTCTCTCGGCCCAGCCTCCGCAGCGCGGCCCCTTGATAAAAAATCATGTGCGGCGGCTGATCGTTGTAATACATCGCACTGGTCGGCTCATCCCGCCCCTCCGAAGATTTTAGGAAGTACGCCTCCGCCTCATCAGACCGGCCAAGCCCTTCGTATGCGAAGCCCAGATAATAATCGATGTTATTCTCCTGCGCTCCCGTGAGTTTCCCTTCATTGATGTTGAGCGGATATTGCTTGGCAGCAAGCAGCTGCTCTACGGCATCCTCGTAGCGATGCTCCTGAAGCAGCTGCTTCGCTAGCTCCACCCGGGCCAACACATACTGGGCCGGTACCTTTCCCTCGCCGCCTTCCCATGGGTGAAAGTTGCGTTTCAGAATCAATGCCAATGCCTCCTCATAACGATTCAGCGTATTATGCAGCGTCAAATATTCCAGATATAAATCATCTCGCTGCTCGACCAGCTCCATGTGCTCCTCCATCGCTTTCAAGCGATCGGCCGGAGCATGACCAAGCTTTTTATACAGCTGGTCCCGCTCGTAGAAGACCCTGGCGTCCGCCGGATTGAGCGAGAAGGCGGTTTGCAGGGATGCCAATGCTTGGTCGTGGTCCTGCATCTTGTTATAGTAAGCGAGCGCCAGATTCCGATGCGGCGTAGCGAAGCTGCCATCCAGAGCGACCGAAGCTTCCCAGCTGCTTGTGGCTTCATCGTAGCGCTTCTTGTCGTACAGCAGATTCCCCAAGTAGTACAAAGCCTTCGCATCCTGAGGGTGTAGGGCGAGCGCCTGCTTCAGCGTCGCGTAATCATGCAGGGAATTCGGGAAACAGTACGACGGATCGGCCGCTGAGGCCAATCGGTAACAAGCAGCTGCCTCCTCCGCTCGGTTCATCTTCATTAAATAACTGCCCTGATAGTAATAAACCATCGGATATACGGCAGGCCCTGTAAGGCGTTCGATGCGCTGCAACACATCCAAAGCGTCGGCATATTGGCCTGCTTCCGCATAGTCCTGAGCCAAGGCGATATAATTGTGCGGATCATCGCGCAGGAGCTGGGCAAGCGATTCATAAGCCCGCCGGCTTTTATCCTCTTGCTTCTGTTCTTGATATACGGCTGCCAGCTCGTTCATCGCGCCCGCATCCATGGGATCCAGCTTGAGCGTTTCCTCAAGCCATGACTTCGCATCCGCCAAGCGTCCCAGCTTTCTTAAGGCGAAACTCTTGAGATGCCGCGCCTTATAATTACGATACTGGGCAGCCAGTGATCGTTCGATCAGCTCGAACGCTTCCTCATATTCCCGCTTCTCGCAGGCAATCTGGGCCAAAGCCAGATATCCGGCGCCTTGCCAAGCCCCCGACCAGACCGACTTGTACAGATAAGCGTACGTTTCATCCAAACGGCCCTGCCACTTCAAGACTTTGCCTAAATGATAGAACGGTTCGCTGTCATAGGGCCGGGCATTGTGGCGGGTCAAGGTTTCAATAGCTTTTTTAAAATAAGTCTCACTTTGCGTGAAGCACCCTCTGCGCAGCAGGAGCAAACCATAGGCATTGTTCAGCCTGACGTCTCCGGCATCGCGCCGAAGACCTTCTATATAATAGGCTTCCGGTTCATAGGTTGCGTGCCTGTACTGCTCCAGATGCTGCCCTGCCAAGAACAGCGCTTCGGTATTCTTCAGGTCCTCCGGCTTGCCAATTGCCGTGGCCGGGTCCGGCGTCCTCTCCAAGGTACGCGGCTTGGGCTGGTAAGCGACCAACTCCTTGCCGTCCGCAGCGAATACCGCGACCCGCACATCTTCTTCATTGACACCGGGATCCAGATCGATCACGGCATGGAAGGTGTCGGCCGGCGACAGCTTGACCTTCCGATCCAAATAGGTGCGTCCCGCTCCGGTCACCAGGATGCGAGCCCCTTCCCTAACCGAGGTGGCATAGACATGGACAACGGCTTTATGGTCGTGAACTTCGAGATTTACGGCGGCGTCAATGGACGCGTTCTTCACCAGCCCGATGTCTTTATAGGGCATGAAGTACTGCTTAAAACTTTTTTCCTCATATGGCGCCAGCCAGGTGAAGTCAGGCTGGTTATCGGTATACACGCCGGTCATGAGCTCGATGTACGGGCCGTCTTCGTCGGTCAGGTTGCGATCCCAGGCCTGGCCGAATTCGCCGTGCCCCCATGTCCACTGTTTTTTGCCGGGAGATATATGTTTATTGGCGACATGCAGAATCCCCGCTTTCAAGCCATGGTCATATCCGCCGACGAAATCATAATCCGAATGATAGGCCATATAGGATGTCGGAACGGGAATGTTGCGGTACATGGAAATATCGACGCCCGCCGAATAGTCCTGCTTGTAATACGTCCCGGTTGCGATCGGAAATTTGGACACGTCCCGTTTCCCGTGGTCGAACACCGCGTGAACATCCGGTGGAAATACGGATTGGGTATGATCGTTGACTGCTACGGCCGGATTCGCCCACCACAGAAAAGTCTGCGGCTCCGAGGTCCGATTGTACATCTGCGCATGAATTTCCAGATACGCCTTGCCTGGATGCAGCGTGAAGGCGGTAGACACCTTCGTGCCGTACATCCGGTCGATCTCACCGACCCATACCGTCTTGCTGCCATTCGGATGATCCTCAAGTCTCCACTCTACTTCGCCAAAGGTGTTCGGACGGTGATGCTGCGGCCAGTTGAACTCGATTCCTCCTGATATCCATGGACCCGCAAGGCCAACCAAAGCCGGCTTGATCACTTGATTGTGGTATACAAAATCATAGTTGTTGGTTTTATCGATGGCCCGGTAGATGCGGCCGCCTATCTGCGGCATGATCTGAATCTGCACGTAATCATTTTCAAGGAAAATGATCCGGTAGGTTTTTAATACTTTCTCATCGTAAATTTTATCGATGACCGGCAGCGGATAGACACGCCCCGAGCTCCCCTGATACACCCGTTTCTCCAAAAACATCGGGTTCAGGTCCGGTTTCCCCACTTCATACGTGGGAATCTCCACAGTCTCTTCCCGTACGCTCACTTGCCGTTGTTTTGTCATGATTCGTCATCCCTCCATTAATATCAGCGTTGGCTGCTTCATGTCTCTATCTTATAAGCCCGCCTGCCCGCAGAGCCATTGACGATATCATGTTCATGATGGATTATATTCTGATTATCTTGCTCTCCATCAGGTTGACAAGACTGCCGCCCCGATACATAGTAAAGCTATGGATACCATACGAAAATCAGACGGATTCGCGTCTCAGAAAATCATTGTCCTCCCGGATCATATTATGAAAGAGGCGGCCCGCCATCCGCTTGTGGAACCGCTGCACGCAACTGACATCGGATACTTTCCGCGTGCGCTTCATCACTACCGGGAACGCCCGGAGGGCAGCGGCGCGTATATCTTAATCTACTGCGTAGAAGGTGAAGGCTGGTACCGGGTCAACGGCGGCAAAACCTATTCTCTGTTCAAGGGGCAGGCGGTCGTCATCCCTCCGGATACGCCGCATGAATATGCATCCTCGGAGCTTCATCCCTGGAGTATTTACTGGTGGCATATGAAGGGGACGAATGCGGGCCTATTATTTGAGGGCTTTAGCCATTCGGCGGAACCCGCCGTCCTTCCGGTCGATCAGTCAAGGAGCATCGTGGAGCTGTTTCATGAAAGTTACAATCTGCTGCAAAAAGGGTATACGCTGAACCATATCATCCATGTCTCGCAGCTCGCCGGCCACTTGGCGGCTCTGATCCGCCTCGCCCGGCTCCAACCGCAGCGGGGGCTGGATCAGCAAAATAAGCATGACATGGAGCAGACGCTTCGGTTTATGACGGAGCACCTGGAGGGACATGTGAGCCTGAAGGAGCTGGCGGTTAACGCCAATCTATCCATTCCGCACTTCACCTTCCGGTTCAAGGAAGCGACGGGCTACTCCCCGATCGATTACTATCTGCGGCTCAAAATCCAGCGAGCCTGCCAGCATCTGGACCTGACCGGCCAGAGCGTCAAGGAGATCAGCCAACGTTTCGGCTTCCAGGACCCCTACTACTTCTCGCGACTGTTCAAAAAAATCATGGGAAAATCCCCTTCCGAGTACCGAGATACCCGGAAGGGGTAGGTTTCTCCTCTTTATGTGTTGTGAGACGCTCCACGTACGAATCGTTCCTACCATCGGTGTTGTCCCCAATTTCTTGAATTGGTTCTCGTCAAGGAAGAAATTCGGGGACAAAGCATT
>NZ_JAGGRD010000056.1:0-19140 GCF_018613005.1 Paenibacillus sp. ISL-20 | reverse complement strand
GTTTCGTATCTAGTTTTCAGGTGATCAAGCATCTGAAGCCGTTTGGTGGCGATGGCGGAAGGGTTCCACGCGTTCCCATACCGAACACGACCGTTAAGCCTTCCAGCGCCGATGGTACTTGGACCGAAGGGTCCCGGGAGAGTAGGACGTCGCCAAGCGGTACATATTCCCTGATAGCTCAGTTGGTAGAGCACTCGACTGTTAATCGAGTTGTCACAGGTTCGAGTCCTGTTCGGGGAGCCACTTGCTTCCATAGCTCAGTAGGTAGAGTGCATCCATGGTAAGGATGAGGTCACCGGTTCGATCCCGGTTGGAAGCTCCAGATTCGCTTTTGAATTGGACATGCATCATGAAATTGTGGCCCGTTGGTCAAGGGGTTAAGACACCTCCCTTTCACGGAGGTAACAGGGGTTCGAATCCCCTACGGGTCACCACTATCTTTAAAGCATCAGGGGATGAGAATCCCGTCGGTTCGTCGGAGGATAACTTCGTAAGCATAGACTTCGCAGTCTCGAACGAAGTGAGAGTATCCCCTACGGGTCACCACTATCTTTAAAGCATCAGGGGATAAGAATCCCGTGTATCTATATGGAGGCTTAGCTCAGCTGGGAGAGCATCTGCCTTACAAGCAGAGGGTCGGGGGTTCGATCCCCTCAGCCTCCACCATTTAATGCATGATTCTAACGAGAATCGGCAAGATAATAGTACTCATCGATTTTGGGGATTAGCCAAGCGGTAAGGCAACGGACTTTGACTCCGTCATGCATAGGTTCGAATCCTATATCCCCAGCCACTTCATCCTAAAAAGTGAAGTTAAGCTTTGAAGGTGATTCCGGATACTTTTCGGAGACCTGAAATGCGAGCCATTAGCTCAGTTGGTAGAGCACCTGACTTTTAATCAGGGTGTCGAAGGTTCGAGCCCTTCATGGCTCACCATTGTTTCATCTTGTGCGCGTGTGGCGGAATTGGCAGACGCACTAGACTTAGGATCTAGCGTCTTTGACGTGGGGGTTCAAGTCCCTCCACGCGCACCATTATTTGCGGACGTGGCTCAGCGGTAGAGCATCGCCTTGCCAAGGCGAGGGTCGCGGGTTCGATTCCCGTCGTCCGCTCCATTTTGCGCCCTTAGCTCAGCTGGATAGAGCGTTTGACTACGAATCAAAAGGTCGGGAGTTCGAATCTCTCAGGGCGTGCCATTTTAAAAAAAAGATTAATATCGGGATGTAGCTCAGCTTGGTAGAGCACCTGGTTTGGGACCAGGGGGTCGCATGTTCAAATCGTGTCATCCCGATTTGTTTAAGAGTAGGAACCTGCAAAAGTAATCGAATATGCTCCAAAGCATAGCGTCACTTTTGTGGGTTGATATGCGGGTGTAGTTCAATGGTAGAACTCCAGCCTTCCAAGCTGGTAGCGTGGGTTCGATTCCCATCACCCGCTCCATACATAAGCAGGACATCACCGTGTGTGATGTTTTTTTACATATTCACACGACTCTCCTGCGAAGTGTTAATGTGCTAAAGAACGTAGTTGGGTCAAGGTTTATAGGACTAATGTCCATGGTATATGGGTATATCAATATCATGAGTTTTGTCGATTTGGCTAATTTTTTCGCCTGGAAAATGCAGATTTTCATGCGCTTTTATTGTATGATGTTAGGAAGGCGTTACGTCCTATAGACAAACTGCTGAAACGGGTTGAGATGGGAGGAGTAGCATGACTGAACTTACAGTAACCGCAAAGAGCAATTCCAACAATCTGCTGCGGCGGGATGTACGGTTCCTTGGCAATATTCTTGGAGAAGTTATTGTCCACCAAGGTGGCAATGAGCTTTTAGATATAGTTGAGAAAATTCGTGAAACGAGTAAATCGTTGCGATCCGTATTCCTGCCAGAATTGTTTGCAGATTTCAAAAGGATCATCAGCACATTGGAGCCCGACATTCGCCATCAGGTGATTCGCGCGTTTGCCATTTATTTTCAATTGGTTAATATCGCGGAGCAGAATCATCGCATTCGTCGCAAACGCGATTACGAGCGTTCCGCCGGGGAGAGTGTTCAACCAGGTTCCATTGAAAGTGCGGTCCAGGATTTGAAAGAGCGCAATATTACGTTTGAAGAAGTTCAAGAAATTCTCGAAAGTCTATCCCTTGAGCTGGTAATGACAGCTCATCCAACAGAAGCGATGCGTCGGGCTATTCTGGATATTCATAAACGGATAGCGGACGATGTGATGCAACTGGACAACCCGACACTGACATTCCGCGAACGAGAGCAGCTTCGGGAGAAACTACTGAATGAAGTGATTACGCTGTGGCAAACCGACGAGCTTCGTGACCGTAAGCCGACGGTTCTTGATGAAGTTAGAAACGGTATGTATTATTTTCACGAGACCCTATTTCACATTCTGCCAGAGGTTTATCAAGAACTGGAGCGCTGCCTAAGTAAATATTATCCGGGTCACCATTGGCACGTTCCAACTTATTTGCGTTTCGGTTCGTGGATCGGTGGCGATCGGGACGGAAATCCTTCAGTGACGGCGGACGTAACATGGAGAACGCTTGAAATGCAGCGGAAGCTAGCGATTCGTGAATACCAGCGGATTTTGCGTGAATTCATGAAATACCTCAGCTTCAGCTCATCGATCGTGAGCGTTTCGGATGAATTGCTTCAATCCATTGAAAAAGACCGCGAGCATGTAACACTGAAGAAGATGGAAATTTGGCACAATGAGAAAGAGCCTTATCGTGTAAAACTGGTATATATGCTGGCTAAAATGAGTCATATTCTTGATGAGAACATGACAGGCAGCGAGCGTTATCAGTCCCCTGAGGAATTTATCGAGGACTTGAATATCATTGATCGAAGCTTGCGTTTCCATTTTGCTGACTATGTTGCAGACACGTATATTCAAAAACTGATTCGTCAGGCGGAGTTGTTTGGTTTCCATACAGCAACGCTGGATATCAGACAGCATAGCCAAGAGCATGAAAATGCCATGGCCGAAATTCTTCGTAAAATGAACGTGACTCAGGATTATGCCCAATTAAGTGAAGATGAGAAGATCGAGCTGCTTAATAACTTGCTTAACGATCCTCGTCCGTTGACTACGCCTTATCAAGAGTACAGCGACAGCACCGAAGAATGTCTTGAAGTATACCGTACCGTATTCCGTGCGCAGCAGGAGTTCGGCGTGAAATGTATTTCAAGTTATTTGATCAGTATGTCCGAGGGCGCAAGCGACATTCTGGAAGTGATGGTATTTGCCAAAGAAGTTGGACTCTTCCGCAAGGACAATGACGGTTCTATCATAGCGACTTTGCAGGCTGCGCCATTGTTTGAGACGATTGAGGACCTTCATGCCGCACCTGATATTATGCGTAAGCTCTTCAGTCTGCCGATCTACCGAGAAGCGGTTAGCGCCATGAATGAGCTCCAGGAAATCATGCTGGGTTACTCTGACAGCAATAAGGACGGCGGAGCCATTACAGCGAACTGGGAGCTCCAGGTAGCACTCAAAGATATTACGACTGCAGCCAATGAGTATGGCATCAAGGTGAAATACTTCCATGGACGCGGCGGATCGCTTGGACGCGGCGGCATGCCTCTGAACCGCAGCATTTTGGCTCAACCGGCATCAACCATTGCGGGTGGCATCAAAATCACGGAGCAAGGCGAAGTTATTTCTTCCCGTTACTCCTTGAAGGGAATTGCCTATCGCAGTTTGGACCAGGCGACTTCAGCACTAATAACGGCTTCCCTTAATGCCCGTTACCCTGAAAAAGAATCGAATGAAAAAGAGTGGGAAGAGATTTCCTCGAGGATTTCGGCCGCTTCACAGAAAAAATATCAGGATCTGATCTTCCGTGATCCCGATTTCCTGAGTTTCTTCAAGGAATCCACGCCGCTTCCTGAAGTGGGAGAGCTGAATATTGGCTCCCGACCATCCAAGCGAAAGAACAGTGACCGTTTTGAGGACCTCAGAGCCATCCCTTGGGTGTTTGCGTGGACACAGAGTCGTTACCTGCTTCCTGCATGGTACGCGGCTGGTACGGGCTTACAGAGCTTCTACCAGGGCAAGGAAGAAAATATGAAGGTGCTTCAGAAGATGTACACGAGCTATCCGTTCTTTACGTCGCTGATCGATACCCTTCAGATGGCTCTTGCCAAGGCTGATCTGATTATCGCCAAGGAGTATTCTCTGATGACGAAGGATGATCAAGCCCGCGAACGTATCTTCGGTCTGATTCAGGAAGAATTCAACCTGACGAAAGAGCTTGTTCTTAAGATTACGGGACAACAGGATATTCTGGATAACCAGCCAGTCCTGCAGGAATCGATTCGACTCCGTAACCCTTACGTGGATCCGCTTAGTTATTTGCAAGTCCAACTGCTTAACGAGCTGCGCGAATTGAGGGAGCAGGAGCAGGACGATCCGGATCTGCTTCGGGAAGTACTGCTAACCATCAACGGTATTGCAGCAGGGCTTCGTAATACAGGTTGATCCTTGCAGGATAACAAAGCTGTTTGAAAGGGATAGTATAAGGCGAGGTTCCCTAAAGGAACCTCGTTTTTTCATCTATGAGCAGCATAACGTCTGATGATTAGAGTATCGGCTGCAACATGATGGTCTTGATAGGGAAAAGGGATTCTTTTTGAATTATTGTTGATTTTTAGAAACAGTTGAATTACGATTTGAATGATGCTTTTTTAGACGTTACCCATCAGACCATTCTGGGGGAATTATGGTGGACAATTTGGATGTAAGACTGGCGAAGCTGGCCCGAAAAGGGGACCAAAGAGCTTTTGCTGAAATTGTAGAGCTTTATAAAGATAAGATTTTTCATTTGGCTTACCGGATGTTGAGTAACCGTCATGAGGCGGAGGATGTCGTACAAGAGACTTTTTTGCGTGTATATAAAAACCTTGATCGATACGACGAGAATCAGAAGTTCTCCACTTGGATATACCGAATTGGTACAAATCTTAGCATTGATCGGCTGCGCAAACGCAAGCCGTCTTTCTCGCTGGACGCCGACCTGAATGAGAGCGAAGGCATGGATGGCTACTCCCTGATCCCGAGCGATAACCGTACACCTGAGAGTGAAATGCTGCTATCCGAGACACAGCGCATCATTCATACGGCGATTGACGGACTTCCTGCCAAGTACAAGACAATCATGATTCTAAGGTACATCCAGGATTTATCCCTGCAGGAGATCAGCGGGATTTTGGACTTGCCTGTAACAACGATCAAAACGCGAGTACATCGTGGACGCGAATTTTTGCGTAAAAAATTAGAGTACAAATTGTGAGGGAAAACGCCTATCGCCGTTCTTTGAGGAAGAGAGACCGCGTTTAAGGGCGCTTTTTTCTTGCGATGCCAAAAAGTCAGTATCCGCCATTTTTTTTCTGATTTTCTTTTAAAAAAGTTGAAACATCCCCGATTCCGGCACGTATGAACAATAAGCAAGTCTTATGCCCCTACGTGGGAATAGACCCAGCAAAGAGATTGAATGAAAGGATTGGCTCACAAATGGATTGCAAATTAGCCGTCTCTTTGATGCATGATTATCTGGATAATGACTTGGCCGACCCACAGCAGCTGGAATTGCAGAAGCATTTGCTGGATTGTGCTGACTGTCGGAATTACTTCGAGAAGCTGGAGCATACCGATATGCTTCTTTATTCCTTAACTCATCATGCGACCAAGCCATCCGATGATTTAACGGAACGTATAATGGGTATGCTGCCGCAGCCCAAGAGACAAAAGGCTTGGGTCAAATGGGTTAGGAATCATCCTGCGCTCACGGCTGCAGCTTTGTTTTTGGTTGTCATGCTCTTCAGCACAATCAGTTTCTGGAGTCAGGATACTCAGCTGGTTGTAAAGAGTGATGAATTCGAAAAGCTGGTGATTGAAGGAGATACCGTCATTATTCCTCCGGATCAAATCATCACGGGAGATATTACAGTCGAGAATGGAAAGACTAAGGTCTACGGTCAAGTGAATGGCAATGTGACCGTCATTGACGGAGAATTATTTCAGGCTTCCACCTCACATATAGCAGGTCAAGTGAAGGATATAGATCGGGCGATGGATTGGATCTGGTACAAGATCTCCACTCTGTTTACAGATGCCGCTTACCGCTAGGTGAAACCTGAAGCCTACTGAATAAAAGCGCCTCTTTTCAGTGAAAAGACGGCGCTTCTTTTGTTGATTTATGATCTTTTTCATGGCAAGCAGAGAGCGTTCGCTTGCATCGGAAAGATTAACGTTATAACCTAGAGAGTGTAGAGCACATACTACA
The DNA here is from genome assembly GCF_018613005.1 of Paenibacillus sp. ISL-20. Lineage (NCBI taxonomy): Bacteria > Bacillati > Bacillota > Bacilli > Caryophanales > Paenibacillaceae > Paenibacillus > Paenibacillus sp. ISL-20. Next base: position 12,836 of record NZ_JAGGRD010000056.1, on the reverse strand, counting down.
TATATAAGTCGCATGCGTTATTAAAAAGGAAGTTCAAAAAGTTTCCGTGTGATCAGAAGGAAAATGAAGAGCTGGTTCGGAAGTCGAATCTTAAGCGTTCATTTTTGAAGAACCGGATTTTTTGGGCCCGCACTTAAAGGAAATGACGGGGGTTGCTGTATGGAGTATTTCACAGATATGACCTGGGGTGAAACCATTAAAGATATCATCGATATCCTTATCGTTACTTATATAATATACCAGATGATACTGCTCGTTCGCGGTACGCGGGCGGTCCAGCTCCTCAAAGGGATTTTGGTGCTGGTGGTCATCTGGGCGCTTAGCACCTGGTTTGATCTGTACACGCTAAAGTGGCTGATGAATCAGATTTTTACATTCGGGGTGCTGGCGGTCTTTATCATCTTCCAGCCGGAGCTCAGACGTGGTCTGGAGCAGCTCGGACGAGGCAAGCTGTTCGGGCGAACTTCGGATATTGACGAGGAGACCAATAAATTAATCAGCGAAACCATTAAGGCGGTTAATTATTTGTCGCGGCGCAAAATAGGGGCACTGATCGTTTTTGAGCGGACGACGGGACTGAATGAGTATGTAGAATCAGGAATTCCGATGAGATCAGTGATCAGCTCGGAATTGTTTATTAATATTTTTATACCGAACACACCGCTCCATGACGGAGCCGTCATTATTCAGAACGCTCAAATTGCAGCCGCTGGTTGTTATTTGCCGCTATCAGAGAACCCTTTTATCAGTAAGGAACTGGGAACAAGACACCGTGCCGCTATCGGAATAAGTGAAGTGGGGGATGCGATTTCAGTTGTCGTATCTGAGGAGACTGGGCAAGTATCGCTGGCCCTGAATGGACAAGTGGTTCGAGATATTAAGGAAGAGTCTCTCATCTCCAAATTGTATGAGGAGCTCAGGCCTGCCGCGTCCATCAAGGAGAAACGCACGTTCTTCTGGAAACGGAAGGGGGACGGCAGCAATGGATAAATGGATCAAGAACAACACGGCAAGCAAGCTCATTGCACTCGCTGTCAGCATTATATTGTGGGCGATGGTTCATATGGACAGCGGAACGCCTGCACCGCCAACGACTTTTTACGATACCAAAATCATTGAAGGCGTTAAGATTCAGACTTATGGATTTGATGACAGCGAATATGCGTTAACGGGTATTGATAAAGACCGCGTAAATCTCGAAGTTCGGGGAAAGAAATCCAATATCTCGCTTTTGACTGACGACTATAAGGTGAAGCTTGATTTGAGCAACGTCAGAGAACCGGGTACACACACACTTCCGCTAACCTCCTCCATCCCGAGTGGCGTGGAGATGGTATCGATGGAGCCATCCGCGGTTACGGTGACGGTAGAGCCGAGAGTGTCGAAATCCGTGACGGTAAGTATTGGAACCAAAGGCGAGCCTGCTAAAGATTACCGGGCCGGAACACCCGTGCTGATTGACCCAAGGCAAGTCACGGTTACCCTGCCTGAATCGTCAATGGCGGATCTGGGGCAGGTCAAAGGTAATGTGGAGCTTGATGGTGCCAAAGAGAAGATTACGGAGAAACGAGTCAAGCTTACAGCATATGATAAAGAAGGCAACGCCATGGAAGACGCTGTCATTGAGCCTGCTACAGTAGCAGCTGAAGTGCCGATTGAGCCTGCATTTGTCACCCTACCGCTGGAGCTTCAATACACGGGACGGCTGCCAGAAGGGTTTGTCCTATCCAAGGTGGAGCAGAAGGTAAAAGAAGTGAAGCTGTTTGGCAGTAAAGAGGCGCTGGCAGGAGCTGAGACCTATATCGAAGCTACGATCAATCTGGGAGAAGTTAGAAATTCGGGAACTACAGTGCTTACGGCCGACTTGACGCCGCCTGAAGGTTTTGAGAAAATCGAGCCGAGCTCTGTAACGGTGGATGTTACGGCTGTATCGCATGGTGAACGGTTGATTACAGGTATTCCGATAACGTTAAAAGGGGTTGCCTCCGGCCTGGATGCAGTCATTACGGATCCAAAGACGAAGACCATATCTTTAACGCTCACCGGAGCGCCTGACTTGCTTAATAGTCTGGAGCCGACAGATATAGGAGCTGAAGCGAATGCAACCGGTTTGAAAGCCGGCATTCACGAAATTCCGCTGCAGATCACACTACCTAATTTTATTAACCGTACGGATCAGGAACGTCCCGTTATTAAGGTGGAGCTCAAGGATAACTCCAAGCCCGTGACAACGGATCCGGACACCTCGAAGAATGAGGGAACGGACAAAGACAAGCCTGTTTCACCAGGAACGGGATCAGGAACAGGAACAGGAACAGGCAATGATCAGGGGGAGAATCCGGAGACGCCTCCTACTGATGAAGATACGGATAACTCCGGATCAGGAGAAAACCCATCACATCCGCCGGGAGACGGATCGAATGATGGAACAACGGGATCAGAAACGTCCAATGATGGATAATAACGAAGAGTAGATAAAGGAGTATATAAAACATGGGGAAATATTTTGGTACAGATGGAGTAAGAGGAGTTGCGAATCAAGAACTGACAGCGGAAATGGCTTACAGCATCGGTCGCTGCGGCGGCTATGTGCTTACTGGTGATAAAGAGAAGCCAACCGTCATCATCGGTATGGATACCCGGGTATCCGGGGCTATGCTGGAGTCGGCTTTGGTTGCAGGCCTGCTGTCCATCGGTGCACACGTCATTCGTCTGGGTGTCGTAAGTACACCAGCGGTGGCGTATATCACAAGACTTTTGAAGGCTGATGCGGGTGTTATGATCTCGGCTTCACATAACCCGGTACAAGATAACGGCATCAAGTTCTTCGGTGGAGACGGCTTCAAGCTGTCGGATGAGACAGAGCTTAAGATTGAAGAGCTGATGGATGCGGAAACAGATAATCTGCCGCGACCAATCGGGGCTGATTTAGGTGAATTGCTGGTTGATAACGAATCTAAATATAAATACCTGGAATATTTGAAAACGACGGTCAATAACCGGTTTGACGGTCTGAAAATCGTTCTGGACTGTGCAAATGGCGCAGCTTATGAGCTGGCTCCGAAGCTTTTCCGTGAATTGGGTGCGGATGTGATCACCATCGGCGCTGAGCCGAATGGCCTGAATATCAATGATCACTGCGGATCGACTCATCCGGAGAAACTCGTCGAGGCCGTACTCCAGCATGGCGCTGACCTTGGTCTGGCTTTTGACGGAGATGCGGATCGCCTGATTGCCATTGACGCAAAAGGCGAGGAAGTGGACGGCGATTTCATTCTGTGCATTTGCGGTGATGCCATGAACCGTGCCGGCAAGCTGAAGGCAGGTACGATCGTTTCGACGGTTATGAGTAACATCGGTTTCTATAAAGCGTGTGACAGCTTGAAGCTGAAAACGGCCAAAACGGCAGTCGGCGACCGCTATGTCATGGAAGAAATGCGCCGTGGCGGATATAACCTGGGTGGAGAGCAATCGGGACATGTGATTTTCATGGATCACAACACCACAGGGGATGGAATTCTCACAGGGATTCAATTGGTGGATACGTTGGTAGCTTCCGGCAAGGCACTGCATGAGCTGAAGAGCAGCATGCGCAAGTATCCGCAAGTGCTGGTTAATGTTCGTGTTGGCGATAAGAGCAAATACCAAGGCAATACCGTTATTGAGTCTGCGATTGCTGAAGTTGAAGGCATTCTGGGCGATAACGGACGTGTCCTGGTTCGCCCATCGGGAACGGAATCCCTCATTCGCGTCATGGCGGAAGGCCCCGACAAAGAAGAGCTCGACCGTTATGTAACGCAGATTGCAGACGTGGTGAAGCGGGAATTGGCGTAAGACTAAGGGTGTATTTTTCAAGGAAAGCAGACTAATTTTTGTCAGGGCCAGTGAACTATGCGGATGCGGTTCACTGGCCTGCTGCTTTTCATGAAGCCAGCCGAATGAAAGCGCAACACCCCTTGTCCTGCCAGCAAAGAGGGTGGTTTACGGCATCGCTTGAGAAGATAGGTCATTCGATGTCATTCATGGTGTTAATTATACGCAGGGCTTGGTTTTCCTAGGAAGCAGCCGAGTTGCCAAAGTCAGAATGCATGAATATAATAAAGGATGTCATTCAAGAATAGAAAGCGAGGATTGTGAGGTTACTTCAAGCTTTATAAGCGCCAGAGCTTGTACCTGTGCGGGGATTGGTTATTGCTACGATAGGGATAACCAAACGGCAGAACGCAAGTTGACGAGGTAGAGGTGTTCGGATTATTCGGCGGGGACCTCTCGGTTATGCACCAACCGTAAGCGAATTACGGAAAAGGAATGGGCGACCGTTCTTACAACGTATCCGCAGGTGTTTTCTTATCACTAATTATACAAAACATGAATGTGCGATTTAGAATGCGACAGCGCGGTGGAAGAAGAGTGCATTCATGTCTGTTCAACTTAGCAGCCTATATCATGCTGGATTTTTTTGAACGTTGATAATTGAATAGATCATTCTTCTTTCCTGATACCGCACAGATGCTGCCGTGTTCTATTTCTGCCTACTATAATAGGGAAATCGAACGGAGGAATCATACTATGTGTGGTATTGTCGGATATATTGGAAATCAGAAAACGCAAGCGGTGTTGATCGAGGGATTGAGAAAGCTGGAGTATCGCGGATACGATTCAGCAGGGATTGCCGTCTTTACCAATGAAGGTCTGCGTGTGGCCAAGGCGCAAGGGCGTCTTGCAAATCTGGAGGAGAGACTGGAGTCTGCCCCACTCGTGGGAACTGCAGGTATTGGTCACACCCGCTGGGCAACGCATGGCCGGCCGTCGGACGTGAATTCGCATCCGCATACGGACGAAAGCCAGAAGTTCTCCGTTGTCCATAACGGGATCGTTGAGAACTATCTGGAGCTGAAGGAAGAGCTGATCAGCCAAGGACACCACTTTGTTTCGGAGACCGATACAGAAGTTATCTCCCATCTCATTGCCCGTGAATATGACGGGGATATTGTTAAGGCCGTGCAGAAGGCGATCTCTTATATGAGAGGTGCATTTGCCCTTGGCGTCTTGACCGAGTATGAGCCGGATCGATTGGTGGCTGTGCGTCAAGCAAGCCCGCTTATTATCGGTCTTGGCGAAGGGGAGAACTTCATCGGTTCTGATATTCCGGCTATTTTGAAATATACGCGGAACGTATATATTCTCAACGATGGGGAGATGGCTCTGCTGACAGCAGATGCTGTCGAATTAATGACCATTGAGGGGAACTTTATTTCTCGGGAAATGATTCGTGTCGATTGGGATGCCGTTACAGCGGAAAAAGGCGGATTCGATCACTTCATGCTGAAGGAGATCCACGAGCAGCCAAAGGCATACCGAGACACAATGCTGGGCCGTGTGGATGAGAGCGGACGCAAAGTCGTTCTGCCAGAGCTGAAGCTGACACAGGAACAGATTAAGAACATTCGCAATGTGCAGATTGTGGCCTGCGGTACGGCTTACCATGCCGGACTTGTGGGACGCAGCGTGATCGAAGAGATGGTACGCATTCCGGTTGAAAATGACGTAGCTTCCGAGTACCGTTACCGTTCGCCGATCGTTACACCCGAGACTCTTGTCATCGTTGTAAGCCAGTCCGGTGAGACAGCAGATACCCTGGCTGCGCTTCGTGAAGCACAGAGCCATGGCGCTCATGTCCTTGCTATCACGAACGTAGTAGGCAGCTCGATTGCTCGTGAAGCCAACGATGTGCTCGGCACCCTGGCTGGTCCGGAAATTGCCGTAGCTTCCACAAAGGCTTACACATCTCAGTTGATTGCATTCTATCTGTTTGGTCTGTACCTGGCTCAAGTACGCGGTACGATGACAGAAGAAGCTATTGCTGAAGTGATTGCAGCGATGGAAGCACTGCCTGAACAGGTAGAGTCCATGCTGATCAACGCTGAATCGATCAAGGGATATGCCGAGCAAATTGCGAAGCATGAGAACCTGTTCTTCATCGGCCGTGGTCAAGACTACGCCGTAGCACAAGAAGGCTCCCTGAAGCTCAAGGAGATCTCTTACATTCACTCCGAGGCATATGCTGCCGGCGAACTGAAGCATGGTACGCTGGCCTTGATTGAAGAGGGAATTCCCGTTATTGCCTTGGCAACCCAGGAAGCAGTTCTGGAGAAAACGGTGAGCAACATCAAGGAAGTGAAGGCACGCGGTGCAGAAGTGATGGCCATTACGCACGAAGAGCATGTGGCCGGCTTGCTGAAATCCGTAGATCAAGCCTTCGCCATTCCGAAAACCCTGCCGATCTTGACGGCAGCCTTGTCTGTCGTACCGCTGCAGCTGCTTGCTTACTACGCATCGCTTGCCCGTGGCAACGATGTGGATAAGCCACGTAACCTGGCGAAGAGCGTGACGGTGGAGTAAGGCTGGCGGGGCAACTGGGCTCAGTGTCCTTTTAAAATAAAAGTGGGAAATGAACCGTTCCCCACAAAAGACCTGTCGGATATCGGATATCCGGCAGGTCTTTTTGTGTGACTAAAAATAGATGCCATTTTTCATAAAGCTTGCAGCTGGTTTTTTCGGTATCTGAAGATAAATTTTGGGTGACGAGAAACGAATGTTTGTTCTATAATTAAGCAAGGATCATATACACTCTGAAAGAAGGTTTGTGGCATTGGATAATCGGAGACCAACCGCTTTTATAAGCTACAGTTGGGATGGAGAGGAACATGAGAAATGGGTTCATGACCTGGTCAATCGCTTGCGTTCTGATGGCAGCGGAATTGAAGCCAGTTTTGATAAATTTGAGCTTTATGATAAAACTGTAAATTTAAATCAAATGATGGTTAACGCAATAAAGGATAACGACTATGTGATTGTTATTTTGACTGAGAATTATAGGAATCGAGCAGATAATTTTCAGGGAGGAGTAGGATTCGAAGCCGAGATTCTTTTGGCTGATTTAAAAAGAAATCGGGATAAAATCATCCTCGTTATGCGGCACAGCGGGGATTTCGATAGCGTCTTCCCTTCGTACTTTCGTGACTATTATGCAATTGATTTTTCTGATGACAAACACTTTGAAAAGAAATTTGATGAACTTGTGCACCGGATTTATCGTCACAATTCATATGAAAAGGCTCCACTGGGATCGATGCCAAGTTTTTTAGCTGCAAATTTGCAGCCATCATCCTTATTTGAAGAGCCAATACATCAACCGATCAAGAAAGAAACAAACATTTTTGAATCATTTTCAACTCTCGAAATACGAAAGTCGTTTACCGATTTGGATAAAGAGGAATTTCTTCGGTCGAGTTATGATGAAATAATGGACCAATTTACTGCACTATTTGATCATGCTAAAACGCAGACACCTGGCTTTACGTATCAATTAGACGTAGAAAACGCGCGAAAACATATTTATAAGCTATATATTCACGGTCAACATAAAACTAGCTTGAAAATGCTGGCTGAGAGTGGTTTCAGCAACACCTATCCCACGATTATGTTCTCCATAGGAAATCATTCCGTGTTTAGTGAAAATTCGTTTAATGAGATGCTTAGAATAGAGGAAAAAAATAATCAACTGAATCTGAGAATTTTTGTGAGCTTTCGTTCCAAGGATACTTTTGTTAAATCAACTGAAGTTGTAAAACGAATTTGGGAAGATCATTTGTTGCCTTATTTAAGAAATTAGTGTTGGGTGGGATTAAGATATGTATTTTAATACTTATGATGGCTTCATATCAAGATTGTCAGGGTTTAGGGGAGGTAGATATTATACTGATTTAATCACATCGATAATTCCACAAGGTAGCGAAGGCAGCTTTGTATCGTCTGAACGACATGATACGGAACCAATTCGTTTTATTATCGTAAATACTGAGAAATTTATAACCGGGAGTATTGACTGGCTAGGCGAAAAGAAGATAGAGGTATCCTTTACTTCATACAATAAAAAAGACATCACTTCGATCAACGTTTCATTATCGAATCCAAATTCAATGCTTCACGAAAGTACTGAATTGAAGCAAATGCAAGTTAACATCAGCTTTCACAATGGTACTGAGCTGTCTTTAAATAAACAAGATTACTTCCCGGATGGAAGAGCTTTTTCAGAGACGGTAAAATTTTTGGTCAAATAAAAAAACTAAAGCCCTCGATATTTGAGGGCTTTAGTTTTTATTAAAAATAATTGTGATGGAATCTTTAACTGTGTATTGCAACAATAAACAATGGCTAAGTATTTGCTGCTCTGAGACAATATAATTTTTTTGTTAATATCTTTTATTGGATTCATTGTACTGATTTCAATAAAAATCAGATTATAATCTTCCAAGATTTGATATAATAGCATGGACTAATTTATTTCTTGGTGAGAGGAATCAATATGGAAAACGATATACCTTCCCTTAAAGAGCAGCAGGAAATGATTGATATACTTATAGGAATGAATCTTCAGAACCATGATTGGCGGGGGCTCGCTCGTAATATCAATCAAAATCCTGAGGATGTATTTCCAGATGGGTCAACTAACCCCGATAAAGCAGATGCTATTGTATCAACTGCTGTTAGGTATGGGAAGAGTGCAGACCTATTTTCTGCAATGAGCCGGCTTCGTAGTGATACTCAAGACGTTAAGCAAGTTGGTATAAGCAAATTAGATAATCAAATCGCCATACAATTGGCTGGGTTATACTCGGAACTTTTAAGACAGCTTGATACTATCAACGCCATTGATGAAGCTGATTTAGATCAACTCAGTGGTAACGTAGAGGATTTCACAGAATTTCATGAAAAGCTACGGGAAAAAGCTAAGTTCTCCCCAAGTGTACAGATACTTGCAGTTGATAGTAAAAACGATAATAGTGTATTGAAGAGAAAGGCAAAAAAACTTGGTACCGATGCTAACTTCAAGTTATTGAATAGAAAAATTCAAGTGTTTTATTCTAAACGTATTCTTGTCAAGTTCCCGCCAAATGAATATTCTGCAGATTTTAGATTCAATGAACTTGTAGAACAATTATTTAGCATTTTGCCGGAAGAATTTCAACAAAGAGATGATATTACGGATCAGATTTTTGGGGTGATTTTTGATGCCGCTTTCCAATGTTTAATTTTTAATGAATGAGGGAATAAAGACATGCCTATACGCGATAGTTCTTTAGAAGGAGAACTTTTCAATATTGATGAGAGTGGAGTTTTGAATGGTTTTTATATGCTCTCCTTACTACACTATTTAAAAAGTTGCACATTGGATGAATTAGCTACAGCCATGTATCTTTTTCGGTTTGTTAATATAACGGAACAATTATTAGGGGACAATGATCAAATTGAATATTTGTCTGGGATTCCTGAATGGGAGCGTTACAATTTAGATACTATGCTTTCTAATGTATTGATCGAGAAATACACCGATCGATTCAAAACTGGATTAAAAGAATTAATTTCTAGGGGAATGATTTTAAACGAGGGTCAGGATATATTGCTTTTAGACTCTGTTCGGGAAAATTCACGGGATATCCTCGAAGATAAAAAATTTAATCTAGTTGTTCATAAGGCAAAGTATGTTTCTAAACTGATTGAAACCTTCTCCATCGAAGAACTAAATGAGAAAATAAAAACTTTAATAGGTGGAACTTAATAATGGGTCAATTCTTGTTTCTTAATCGATTGGTTGTGCATCCTTCAGATAAAGTAATTGACGTGACATTTAGAAAAGGCTTGAATATAGTCTTAGCGGTTGATGTTGGAACTGATACGGCACAAACAAGGAACAGTGTTGGAAAATCCACATTTATTAATTTAATCAACTATGGATTAGGTTCAAGCAATTTTTTGCCGAATGATAAAAAAGCTGCGAAAGCAAGGATGCAAAAATTCACCTTGTATTTACAATTTGCGATTGGAGAACAAAAATACACTATACAACGAAGTTTAGTTGAAACTAGTCAGTACATTCAGTTGTATTCAGATTGGGTTATTGATGATTTGCTTTCAGGAGTAGAAGTAGAGTTTGAACATAAAAGTATCGAGGACTACCGTACTTTTCTAGAAACTGAGCTATTTGAGAGTAAAAATTTGTATAACGGTAGGCGAATACTGTCTTGGCGCCAGATTGCTCCCTTGTTAATTCGTGACCAGGTGGGAGGTTTTCAAGAACTAAGTCAACCAATGGGAGTTAATGAGAAGGCTGAGGTTCGGAGAAAAAGAATTGAGTTTTTGTTAAATTTGCTTACTACTGAAAAACAACAACTTGAAGAAAAAAAAGAAGCCGAGCACGTTTTAATGCAAGAGAAGCATAAAGCGTATTCAGTTATACGTCAATACTCAGAAAGGAAAGTTGATTTTACAGAAATAGAACTTTCCATAGAGATTCAGCGAATAGAACAATTGATAACAGATACTTTAAATGAAATAGATAAATTTAAACAAGAATTAATAAACTTATACCAATACAATGATGATGCAAAGCAAACCCGAGATAATTTGTCGCAAGAGTTGCTTAAAATCAATAATGATATTGTCACACATAGGGATCGTATTGAAAATTACAGTGCTACAATTAACGAAATTCATGGAGAACTACAAAAGGTTGAGGTTGCAAGTTCAGCTGCTCAGTTACTTAATCGATTTGATTATAAACAATGTCCTACTTGTTTACGTCCTTTCACCTCAGAAGTTGAAGGCAAGAATTGTTCGCATTCAGTGTACCGTGCTTCTGAAGAAACGGTTAATTTAATCAAGACGGTGCTAAAGAACGAAAGCCGCGAATTAGTTGAGGCAACGACAGTACATCAGAAGGAAATTGACTTATTGACTGAGAAGAAGACCGGGATTCTAGATCGGATAAAATTAATTGACGCTGACCTGAATTTGGACGTTAGGGGAATATTAGAACTAATTAAGTATCAAGAAAATGAATTAAATCAATATAGATTAGATTATGCACACTTGGTGAATTTACAAAATGTAAGTGAGGATGTCAAAACATACTATAAAGAGTGGCAGGACGAGAAAGAAAAATTTGAAGGTACTAGTAAATTGCTTAGAGAGCTTAATCAGAAAGTTGAAGACAGAATAACCTCATTTAAATTTTTGGTAAATGAAGTTGTTGAGTTTTTGTATAATGGAAGTCGAACCGGCATTCTGAATCAAAGTGTACGTGCTGGTAATTTTTCAGTAGACATTCGCCATAAAGAGCATAACCAAGGTGTTGACGATGGTGCTGCTGCTTTTACAATAAGAGTCATCGCATTTGATTTGGCTTTGCTTAAACTGGCTATTCTAAGTGATACTAATCATCCGAAATTTTTAGTTCATGATTCACCCAATGTACGTGATATAGATCCTATAGTATACAAACGAATTTTCGGCTACATCTTAAATTTAGAAAATGATTTGGTTGCTGAGGGAGCAGAGTTAGATTTTCAATATATCATTACGACAATCGATATTCCGGATGAATTAATAGATTCCGAGTATGTACGTTTAACGCTCGACAATACAGGAGAGAGAGGGAAGTTATTTGGATTCAGCTATTAGTTTGGAATTTAAGGATGAAAATCGCCTGATTGACTATCTTAAAGTTTCGTTTAACATGAATGAATTGCGTAGTATATGCCGCTCCCTTAATTTAGATACCGACGATCACTTTAATAAATTTTTATCGAAAGCAGATAATTGTGAATATTTTGTTGAAGGAGTTCGTCAGCATGGTCTCTATAACGAATTATTCTCTATTTTGCAGACTAAGCAGTTTTTCAGGGATCGTTTTAAAGAAGTATTTCCTGAATTCTCAACTGTGGTCGCTGACCTAGCAGAACGAAACCAATTAAGGCAGGCTGTATTTAGTACCGTTAGTCAATCTGGAGGGATTGACATTGCTGATTGGTTAAAACATACGAAGGAAGATACTGTTTTAATCCTCGGAAAAGATAGCCCTGCTGAGTACATGGATAACTTAAAGGAAGTAGCGCAGATCATTCAAAATATAGGGTATTCTACAATTCTCATCAAGGAACAGCCCGAGATTGGAACATTGTCGAACGAAGAAAAGATGCTAGCGTATGCTGCTATATCAAAATTTGTGATTATTGAAAAGTCCGAACCTGCCGGTCAAATTGATGAAGCAAAGATTTGTGCATTTAATCGTATTCCAGCTATTTGGATTCATCGAAAAGGAACTGGAGATACATGGATGCAGGGTGATTACGAGGTGGATTTTAAGTTTATTCGCTCATTTGCTTACGAAGAATCAGAAAAAGAAGTAGTATTGAATCGTGCCGTAGAGTGGGTTGAACAATTTTTAAAAGAAAAATCTGAGTATCTTGATGATATATATCCATGGCGTAATTGACACTGGATAAAAAAAGAGACACCTAAAAAGAGGCCACTGAAGAACTTGCGTTTTTCTTCGGAGGCGATGCAAATAGTGTAAAAAGAAGACATTCACCCCGCGTTTTGGAGATGAATGTCTTCTTTTTGTCTTCATAATGTTGTATTCACCAGTAGTTCTTAGTCTACTAATTTCAGTATTCGCTTGAGATTTACAGCGAATATGGCCATCGCACCTTGTAATTGCATGCCAAGCAGACCCGAGGATGTGGCTACATCATACCCGTGTCCATGTTTGAGTTCACTGTTCTTTGCTTCAATTTTGTAGCGTTCCTTAGATTTTGCCTTGAAATATTCTGTATCCTGGAACGCCATCTGTTCCGAATGTTCATCGGATTTTACCGTCACGGAATACGTCTTGCTCTTGGCTCCTTCTTTGTAACAGCCTTCCTTAAACGGACAGCGTTTGCAGATCTCCACATCGAAAAAATATGTGTCTTGCTGGTTTTTACTTACGCCTT
>NZ_JAGGRD010000055.1:0-59834 GCF_018613005.1 Paenibacillus sp. ISL-20 | reverse complement strand
CGCCCCCTCCTACTCGATTAATTCTCTAGAGAAAAACAATCCATGGCCTTACCTAGTAGGGTTGTTCAGTTCTGGTTTTTTCTTTATAGTTAAATAGTATAGATTACCTTAGGAGGAACAGATTATAAATGAAATCTTATGTAAAGGTTGGCTTGGCGGCGTTGACGATTGGAGCTGGCATATGGATTGGTGCAAGCTTTAACAACACCGCAACCGGCGCAGGGACCACCCCAGGTTCCACTGACGACCCGGTCGTCACCAAAAGCTACGTTGACCAACAAATTCAGCAAGCGCTGAATGGCGGTGGTGGAGGGTCTGCGAACCCAACAAATCCTACAAATCCAACTCAGCCATCCCAAGGTACCGACGAAGTTAAGAACGTAGCGTTGAAACCAGGAAAGATTCTGATTGCCGATGCAGGAACGGAGTTTATCGTGCGTTCAGGTAATGCTGTGAGCTACACAGAAGTCGCTAGCGGCGTTGCAGACCTTACGGATGGTAAAGACCTGTTAAATGGAGAAACTGCGCCTAAGAATCATCTACTTTCTTTTCCGCGTGAAGGTCGGGGAATACAGGTAAAAGAAGGGCAGACAAGCAATCTGATTGTCATGGTCCGCGGCGGGTACACCATTAAGTAGGAATCCACTAGGATACGTTTAACTCCTGCTAATACTTGTTCCAACCTGCTTAGAGGCATGGCAACTTTTTTTGGTATAATCCTCTTATAATTATTGCCAATAGTGACAACGTTTTATACGTGTGAGTGCTTTGAAATCAACAAATAATACTTCTGTAAAAACCAATACAGGAGGTGTATTTTCATGGCACGCAGCAGTCGTAACCGTCAAGTGGTACCGGAGAGTCGTGAAATGCTGAAGCAAATGAAATACGAAATTGCAGCAGAATTTGGATTACCCGTGGGATATGTTAGCGGTTCCAATGGAGCCGATACGGAATTTGGCTCTGAGTTAGGAGCCATCGGAAGTGGATCCTCCAGCCGACGTCCTGGATGGGGACATCTAACATCCCGTGAGAACGGATCCGTTGGTGGAGAGATCACTAAACGTTTGGTTCGAAACGCTGAACAAAGTCTCTTCGGTAGACTGTAGTCGTTTTTCAGTTAAAAGCGGAACTTATCCTTGACTAACATCCGATTGAAAAACCCAAGAAAATCCTTGGAAAACAGCTTACTTACTGGATTGACACCTAGTAACAAATAAGTTAATATGCATGTTGAGGATTGTACATTTCAAACCTTTTCCTGGCGGAAAAGGTTCATTTTTTGTGTAGGACCTTTTGACATATCACATACTATTCATATGGGAGGTTGATCTCATGTCTTTAACAGGGCGACGTTTATTTACATCTGAGTCCGTAACTGAAGGACATCCGGATAAAATCTGTGACCAGATTTCTGATGCGGTACTCGATGCTTTTTTGGCTAACGATCCGAACGCACGCGTAGCTTGTGAAGTTTCCGTTGCGACTGGTCTTGTTTTGGTCATTGGTGAAATTAGCACTAAATCTGAATATGTGGATATTCCATCCATTGTACGCAATACTGTGAAGGAAATCGGGTATACCCGTGCAAAATACGGTTTTGATTACAATACATGCGCGGTGTTAACATCGCTGAATGAGCAATCTGCCGATATTGCACAGGGGGTAAACGCTGCACTGGAGAATCGCGATCCTTCCCAAATGGACAAGGAAACCGAGAACATCGGTGCTGGTGACCAAGGTCTGATGTTTGGTTTTGCAACCAACGAGACGCCAGAATTGATGCCTCTTCCGATTGCATTGTCTCACCGTATCGCTCGTCGTTTGTCCGAGGTTCGTAAAGAAGGTACGCTGGACTACCTGCGTCCGGATGGTAAAACTCAGGTAACGGTTGAGTATGACGGCAATACACCGGTCCGTGTGGATACGATCGTGGTATCAACTCAACATGCCGAAGAAGCAACGCTGGAGCAAATCCAGAAAGATATTAAAGAACAAGTCATTCTTCCTGTCGTACCGGCTGAATTGCTGGACGCAGAAACTAAATATTTCATTAACCCTACCGGACGATTTGTTATCGGCGGCCCTCAAGGGGACGCTGGTCTGACTGGCCGCAAAATCATTGTGGACACCTATGGCGGCTACGCTCGTCATGGCGGTGGCGCATTTTCCGGTAAGGATCCTACAAAGGTTGACCGTTCCGCTGCTTACGCGGCTCGCTACGTGGCTAAAAACCTGGTTGCCGCAGGACTTGCGGACAAGTGCGAAATTCAATTGGCTTACGCTATTGGTGTCGCTAACCCAGTGTCGATTAGTGTTGATACTTACGGAACAGGTAAAGTGAGCGAAGAGAAGCTGGTTGAGCTTGTGCGTAACAACTTCGACCTGCGTCCGGCTGGAATCATCCGCATGCTGGATCTTCGTCGTCCGATCTACAAGCAAACCGCTGCATACGGACACTTTGGACGTACAGATCTGGATTTGCCTTGGGAACGCGTAGACAAAGCGGAAGCACTGAAAGAGCAAGCTGGCGTAAACTAAGGTAATCTTAAGATATGTTCCAGATATAAAGATTAGGCATGTGCTGATTTAATTTTTCTTCTGAAAAAATCGGCACATGCCTTTTTTCTGCTTCTTAATTCTCATAGTGAGTAGAGATTCAACTCAGCTGACATGAAAATATGACAAAAATGAAATAATTAAAAAGTTGATACCCACTATAGTTATCAGCTTTTTTAATGAATAAATGGAAAACGAGGAATAAACTTTATGACAAACTAGTTACTTTTACATAATAATATAGTAACATAGGATTGATTTACATAGACTTCTATAAAATGCCGCTACAAATTTTACAAGACTTGGTGTACGATACGCGAAAGTGTTTTTTTTTATAACAAATTCGTAACTTTTCCGCAAAAATGAAGTCTATTAATTAGAGACTTTATATGTTCGGCATCCGTGTTGAACGATAGATGGGAGAGTTACGATTACATGGTTAGTCAGGGGAAAACACTGAAGTCTACAACATCAGGTGTAGGCAAGAAATGGTTGATTATTACATTGGCAGGAGTCATCTGGGTAGGTCCTCTGCTGAGCAGCGGAATACCAGTGATAGGGAATCTATCAACATCCTCGGTAGCTTATGCGGCATCAACATCGGCTAAGAAGCTTGGCGAGGAAATCATTACTTCCGGTGCGGTTTTGATGAAGTATCAGTATATCAACAGTACAGGCGCAAAATCGCTGGCGAATGTCGTTCGGGTGGATCTGAACAACAAATACGTGAAACTGGATGTCATGACAGGCCAAGGGAATAAATTTACAACGAGACAAAGCACGGGCGGAATGGCTAAGGAGAACGGCGCGGTAGCTGCTATTAACGGTGACTTTTTTAATACCGGCAGCGAAGGGGCTCCGATGGGTGCTCAAGTATCGAATGGTCTGTTGATGTCAACGCCTTCGGATCTGAAAGGCATGTATGCTTTTGGAGTAACGAACGATGGAACGCCTATTCTGGATGAGTTTGCATTCTCGGGGGGTATTACAGCTGAGAATGGGGCCTCATTCCCGCTCGCGGGTATGAACAAAACGTCCTATGCGCCAGAGGGTACCGGAGCTACGTATAGCCATGCGAATTCAGCTTATATCTACACCAGCGCATGGAAGGCTGTTGAACGTCCTAAGAACAGCTCGACAACGCCAACGGAGGTTATGGTAAAGGATGGGGTCATAACCGATATTTCAGTAATGGCAGGATTGCCAACAGCGATACCGGAGGGAAGCTACATTTTGCGAACCCATGGGGCTGCAGCAGAGTTTGTGAAAAAAAATCTGGCTGTCGGTCAAAAGCTGGAAGCGAATTATGCACTGGTGTCCAAGAAATCAGGTAAAGAACTGGACCCATCTACACTCCAAATGATGATTGGCGGTCATACAATTCTGGTGGATAACGGCAAGGCAACGTCATTCTCTCGAAACGTGAATTCGATTGGAGGGAGCAGGGCGCGTACAGCCGTAGGTTACTCCAAAGACGGACGTTACGCCTACCTGATTGCAACGGAGAGCAACGATAACAGCAAAGGCATGACACTGCAGCAGCTTCAGGATTTTATGACGAAGGTTGGAGTATGGAAGGGAATGAACCTCGACGGCGGCGGATCGACAACGATGGTAAACCGTCCGTTAGCCGAGATGAATACGCAGTTGACCTTCAACACGGAATACGGCACCACGCAGCGCAGCATCGTTAACTCACTTGGCGTGTTCTCCACAGCACCTCAGGGCAGTTTGAAAGGCTTGAAAGTAAGTGGCAGCAACACGCTCCTGATCGGGCAAATCGGCACATATGAACTAAAGGGTTACGACACTTACTATAATCCCATTGAGGCAGGTTCGATTAAACCGACTTGGAAGTCCAGCAACGGCAATCTAGCGGTCAACGGACAAAGCATTAAAGCGACGAAGCCGGGCGCCTCAACACTGACGGCAGTAAGCGGCAGTACGAAAGCTACAATGCAAGTCAAGGTGCTGGGCGCGAATGATCTTGTTGCTTTGACTACCGGCGTATCAAGTGCACCGCTGCAGGCAGGAACGAGCGTTTCCGTGCCGGTGACGGCCGTAACGAGCAACGGCCAAAGCTTGGAGGTTCCGAGTAGCGCACTGAAATGGGAGTTTATCGGATTTGAAGGCAGCGTCAAAGACGGCCGCCTGACCGTATCTTCCGTGAATGGCAATACGAAAGTCGGTTATGCCATCGCACGCTATGACGGCTTTAGCACGGTCGTTATTTTGTCGGCAGCGGGCGAAAGCACGTGGGAGAACTTCGAGAATGTGAATTATCCGGTGAAGTTCACGACCAATGTGCCGGCCGTTACCGGGACTGCAGCGATCAAAAATGGCAGCGGAGCAAAAGCATCGTCCAAAGTCTTGAATTTGACCTATGATATGACAGGCGGATTAGGGCAAAAAATGTACGCTTACGCCGAGTTGAATGGCACAACTGGCAAAGTGATTCCTGCACAGGCCACGGCCATGACGATTGATGTGGAGGGAGATAACAGCCTGAACTGGCTGCGCGCTGAACTCCAAGACAATAACGGGAAAACCGTGTACGTTGACTTGGCAAAAGCGATTGATTGGAGCGGTTGGAAGACACTGAACCTCGATCTCAGCGGACACAACATTGCATTCCCGGCACAGATGAAGCGGTTGTATGTGGTGAACGTGGAAGAAGGCCAGGACGAGCGTGCATTGACAGGAGCTGTATCTTTTGACGATATCCGCTTCACAATGCCTTCTCTATCCGGGAATGAAGGACTTCCAACCGGCAAAGCGGTCATGACCATTGGGCAAAAATCGCTTATGCTGAATGGTTCGAAAGTGGCAATCGATTCGGCGCCAATTCTGAAAAATGGAACGACCTACGTTCCGATTAAGCACGTGCTCGACGCATTCGGCGGGCAAGCAACCTGGAACCAATCCGCTCAGCGGGTAGGTGTTCTAAGGGGCGGCATGTTCATGGAATTAACGGTCGGCAAGAAGGAATTCACTCTAAACGGTAAGCGCAGTTCGGCGGCTGTAGCACCTATGGTCCAAGGTGGTAGGACTTTGGTCCCTCTTCGTCTCGTTTCCGAGCAATTAGGCCTTAAAGTAAAATGGGACAAGAACACGAAGACCGTTACGATCGAATCGTGATATGGTATGATATGTATATGAAACGTTAGAAATGGAGTAGAGTGCGTGGATTATCAAGCCGATGCCATCGACCGTGTCATAAAAAATGCCATCAAAGTGATGGAGGACAGCAAATACCAAATGTTCGAAATATTGGAGGCGTCGCGGCAAGAGCTCACGTCTCTCAATCATGAACTGCAGCGGACATTAAAAGAAACGACGGAAACCTTAGAGAAGGTAGATCAGCTGGAGCTGAACTACCGCCGTTCCCGGATCCGGCTGACCGAGGTCAGCCGGGATTTTGTCCGGTACAAGGAAGAGGACATCAAGCAGGCGTATGAGAAAGCAACCCAGCTACAGCTTGACCTCATGATCTACCGGGAGAAGGAAATGTATCTGAAGGCAAGACGAGATGAGCTGCAGAAGCGGGTTCGTAGTGTCGAGAACTCGGTGGAGCGCGCAGAATCGATCGGATCTCAAATGGGCGTGGTGTTGGAATACTTGTCCGGAGAGCTGGGTCAGGTATCTCGAATCATCGAATCTGCGAAAAACAGACAGGTCATTGGTCTCAAAATTATTTTGGCGCAGGAAGAAGAACGGAAGCGCATATCCAGGGAGATTCATGATGGACCTGCACAATTGCTGGCGAATCTGGTTCTTAGGACGGAAATTGTAGAAAGAATGCTCGCAAAGCAGGAATTTAAGATGGTGCAGGACGAAATAGTAGATTTGAAGGGCCAGGTTCGATCGAGCTTGGAGGAAATGCGAAAAGTCATTTTCAATCTGCGTCCAATGGCACTCGATGATCTAGGATTAATCCCCACATTGCGTAAATACGTGCATGATTATGAAGAAAAATCGAAAATCCGCACGATCTTCGAGACACGGGGAAAAGAGCATCGTCTCTCTTCTGCGATGGAGGCGGCCATCTACCGGTTGGTGCAGGAAGCACTTTCGAATGCTGCAAAACATGCTTACCCGACTTATGTGCTTGTTGAAATCACGTACCAGGCGCAATTGGTCAAAATCGTTGTACAGGACAATGGCCTGGGATTCAATGTCAATTTGCTGGAGCAGAAAAGCAAGGACCACTTTGGGTTAATTGGCATGCGGGAGAGGGTTGAGCTGCTCGAAGGGAGAATGGAGATCGATTCAGCTGAGAATCAAGGAACGAAGATCGTGATTCATATCCCGACGAACGTAGAAAAGAGAAAGGAGTAATCGGATGGAACATTTGGAGAAAGAGAACGCGATTATTAAAGTATTATTAGCGGATGACCACCAGCTGTTTAGGGAGGGTCTGAAGCGTATACTGAATATGGAGGACGACATTGACGTTATCGGAGAATGCGGCGATGGAATTCAAGTGCTTGAGTTCTGTAACGAAGTGAAGCCGGATATCGTGCTGATGGATATCAACATGCCCACCGAAAATGGCGTTCAAGCAACTGAGAAACTACGTGAAATGTTTCCTGAGATCAAAGTTATCATTCTGTCGATTCATGACGATGAAAGTTATGTGTTTGAAACGCTCCGTAAGGGAGCAAACGGTTACCTCCTGAAGGATATGGAAGCCGAGTCACTGATTAATGCGATTCGTTCGGTACATGAGGGATATGCATTTATCCATCCGAAAGTTACGGGTAAGCTCATTCAACAGCTCCGCCGAATGACTTATGTAAACGAAGCAGGCGCTATGGCTGAGGGCGGTTCGCGTGAGGCTGGAGTCAAGTTTGTGGCAGGCGAGAATAACCCATTGACAAGGCGCGAAGCGGAAGTGCTTAGACTAATGGCCGAAGGCAAGAGCAACAAGATGATAGGGGAATACCTGTTCATTAGTGAAAAAACTGTAAAAAACCACGTCAGCAGCATTTTGCAGAAGATGGAAGTGGACGACCGTACGCAAGCGGTTATCAACTCGATCAAATATGGCTGGGTGACGTTGTAATCGCCGATCCGAATGCACGGACGCGTCTTACATAGGGAGGGAACTGCCAAGGGCGGTTCCTTTTTGTTATGATGATTTATAGGTTGAAGTAACACGATAGGCGTTTTTCTTATGGTGTTTGAGCCGTTCCCATTAAGTTCTGTGTGGGCTCTGGTTACATCACTGTCACCGTACCCTCCTGATCAGCATATATTGTTGATAAGAAAAGGAGGTGAGTCTCATGGTTGCCCAATTGCTGTGGATACTCGCGGTGTACGGGATTGCTGTTGCTCTGATTCATATCGTGCATGCCCGTCATCTTAGAAGAGCTGGTGAAGGCACGGAGCGGCGCAGGCATTATGTGCTGATCACGTCCAACCATGAGCAGCAGGTGGAATGGTATTTGAGAGCCCTTTCATGGTATGCCCTGCTGAGCGGGACGCGCGTGCGTGTCACCGTCCTTGATGATCAGTCGTACGATGATACGCTTAAGATTGTCCAGAGACTGACCCATTTGTCCGGAATTGAACTGGTATATGGGACTTGGAAGTCCGATGACTCGGCATCACGGGAAATGCGTGCCGTTCCGAATGAAGAAGAAGTAATACGGATCGATCTAAGAAACCCGATGGAGGCTGTTCGGATTCCATATGTACAGGGATAAACATCAGCAAGTTGTTTTGGTTACCAGGTTCGTATTCATATTGTTAAAGGCGTGAAGCACACTCCTAGCGTAAGCGAAGGGTGTGTTTTTTGCGTTTCTGGGGAGGAGCGGCTATCTAATATCAAAATGAAACATGTGCTTCTTAATAACGTACCAGCACTTGGCCTTTTACCAGCTTATATGTCTCGATATTGGAGTTGATGTCATGCAGATTGCCATTTATGCCATTCGAACATCAGAGAAATGGAAGTGTTGTCTCTCGCTGGATATGCGGGTGGATTTTCAATGGTGGTATGGAGTGAAACGATGGACGGATGAGAAAGCCGGCGCATGCTCATTAGTGCTGTTATCAACACAAGTTCCATTAGGGTGGGCCGTTGTCATTCAAGAGAGATTTCGATCCAACCGAGACATGGATCAATGGGGGAAATCGGAATGGCAGAAATATTTGTTCCAGGGCTTAAATTCGTTCTTACTACAAGAGCCTGAAGGAAACAGATCACAATGGAGTGTTTTGTTTACGGAGATTCAGCTGTTTGACGAATCGTATGTAAATTCCTTTATCGGAAAGAGGAATGTGGTTGAGGATTGGGCTTTGTTGATGCAGCAGGCGGAGCTGCTGATTCAGTGCATGGCAGGACGAGCCTTGCTTGCCGGCGAGGTCGAGGCCTTGTTGGCGGAAGTCGCCGGGGACACCGGCGACTGGCGCTCTGCGGCCCAGCTCGGCGTCCTGCTGGGCCGCCTGCGTTTGGAAGCGGGGCTGGCACAGCCCGCCCCGCAGGGTGCGCCCGGCTGGCTGCGCCGCCGGGCCATGGCCCTTCGCTGCCGGCGATGCGGCAGCGAGGCTAAGAGCCGCACGGCATGCGCCGCGTGCGGCTCGGCGGCTTGCGCCTATTGCGAGGCCTGCCTCGCGATGGGGCGCAGCCGCGCCTGTGCCCTGCTGCTGCATGGCGCAGCAGGATCGGCCGTGCGGGGCACGGCCGGGGGTTCCCCCACCGCGGCCTTGGGCCGGTGGGGGCTTAGCGCAGCGCAGAGCGCCGCTGCTGGCGCTGCGCTGCAGTTTTTGGCGGAGCCGCCCGCAGGGGGCTCCGCGGGGCCCGCCCGGTTTCTCATCTGGGCGGTGACAGGTGCCGGAAAGACCGAAATGATCTTTCCGCTGCTGCAGTCTATTCTGGATGCGGGTGGGCGCGTGCTGGTTGCCGCGCCAAGACGGGACGTGGTGCTGGAGCTGGCACCACGCTTATCTAAGGCTTTCCCGGAACAGACAGTGGTCACGTTATACGGGGGAAGTCCGGACAGATGGAAGCAAGGGAGCATCACACTGGCAACGACGCATCAACTTTTGCGTTTCAGGAGAGCTTTTGACCTGGTCGTGATCGATGAGATTGATGCGTTTCCTTATCATAATGATCCGATGCTGGATTTCGCGGCCAAAGGAGCTTGCAAATCAGGGGGGAAGTATATCTATCTGTCAGCCACTCCACCAACGCCTTTACAGCGTGCGGCAGCTGCAGGACGATTGCCGCATGCTAAAGTCCCCGCACGCTTCCACGGTCATCCATTACCAGTGCCGCAAAAGCTGAAAATCTCGACGGTGAACCGCTGTCTACAGGAAAAAAAGATTCCCCCACCCTTGGTTCGTAGTTTGAGCGCATCTCTTTCCCGTGGTGCTCAAGTGTTCCTGTTTGTTTCCCGCATTAAGCATATTGATCCGATGCTGGAGCTGCTTCGCAAGGCCATTGCCAATATGCCGATTGAAGGAACTTCATCCATCGATCCGGAACGGGCAAGCAAAGTGATGTCCTTTCGTAACCGTGAGATTCGCTTGCTTGTTACAACGACCATTCTTGAACGAGGGGTAACGGTTCCGAAAAGTGACGTGTTTATTTTAGATGCGGACAGTGAGCTTTTTGACGAAGCTGCATTGGTTCAAATGGCCGGCCGCGCGGGCCGATCCAAGGATGATCCGGCAGGACGGGTGGTATTTGGTGCGTCCCAATGGACTCGGAGCCAAAGCTCGGCAGTCCGGCAAATCAAGGCGATGAACCGAATCGCACGTAAAGGCGGGTATTTACGGCCAGTTCAGGAATTATCGAATGACTAGGGGGTTGAGTTAAACTTGATATTTAGTGTTAGCTCTCATAGACTCTCATAGCTCTGAAGTACTCCCATGGCTCTCATAGACTCTCATAGCTCATAGTTCATGAAACCTCATGGAGCCTCATAATTCTTCATATAACTCCTCTATCACAAACGATTGATAGATGAAACAGCCACAATCGAATGATAGAAGGAACAGAAATAAGGCTGGAACAGGAATCATTTTAACAATTCCAATTTAGTTGAGAAAAATACTACCAGGCATACATCGACAATCGTGGCAATGGGTATGCGATATGCACGCGCTGTATGATTTGTACTCTTTTTATTTCGTTGAACGCTGTTCTTTATTCTATCTCTCTGAGAAAGGAAGGAGCATATTTGATATCAAATGTCTTTAACCATCTGCTCGGGCATATGCATCGTTTGCTCAAACCAATTGACGAAACCTGCCTTACTTGTGGAAAAACAGGTTCATTCACCCGGGAACTTCCGGGAATATGCCGTGCCTGTTATCGGAATATCCCCTGGATTATGAAACCCAAATGTTGGCGATGCGGGCGGGGAATCGGCTGTCCCGACTGTATTCGATTAGGCATGAACGAGCGGAGTTTTATTTTAAACCGGAGTGCGGTAACCTATGATACACAGATGAGAGAGTGGTTGGCCCAGTACAAATATAGGGGGAATGAGCGTTACGCTCCTCTTTTGATAGAAATGATGTTACGGGTGTACACGCTGCTTCATCGGGAAGCGAACATCCATTTGGGCAATAAGGGGTCACGGAATTCTGGCAACATACCATGGAGTATACATGCCGTCACTTCGGTTCCGGTCAGTGAGGAAAGGCTTCAGGAGAGGGGGTTCAATCAAGCGGAGGTGCTCGCACAGGGGCTTGCACTTAGAATAAAGGTGCCTTGTGTCCGTATGCTGGAACGTAGACGTCACACGGATAAACAGAGTTTCAAGAGTCGGATGGATCGGCTAAAGGATATGGAGGGGGTTTTTGGTGCGTTGCAGGATGCACCCGATGTACTGTGGTCCATAAGCAGGCAGGGCGTAGAGCATACCCGATCTCAAGTGGGGACATCACGGATCAGAGGACCTTTACGTATATTATTGGTAGATGATATCTACACAACCGGGAGTACGATTAACGCTTGTGCTCAGGTTTTGCGGAGATATGAATCCATTGTAGAAATGCCCATCGAGATCTATAGTTTAACCTGGGCTCGTTCGTAAATGATTAAAATAGGAAAAATGTGTGGATTCTGTTACCGAATGATAGACGTAAGGCCTAAGATAATGTAATCTAGGGGTATTAAAGGTTCTATGTGGCATGGAGGTTGTTGAGCATGAATCTGGGGAATTGCCCTCGGTGCGGCAAGTTATATACGGTTAATATTCGGGAATTATGTCCTGATTGCATGAAGGTTATTGAGAAGGAATATGAGAAATGCGCAACCTTCCTTCGTGAGCAAAAAGGTGCAACGATTCATGAGGTATCTGAGGCTACGGAAGTATCTGTGCGGCAAATTACGAAGTTTATCAAGGAAGGCCGGATCTCGATTGCAAACGCGCCAAACCTGGCGTATCCTTGCGAAGTATGCGGAACATTGATTCGTGAGAGCAATATGTGCGAGTCCTGCCGGACGCGATTAACGAGGGAGTTAAGGCAGGCTGCTGCTGGCAACCAGGAACATCAGCCTGGGTCCGGAAAAGACAGAGAGACTTACAGTGCAGTCGATAAACTGCGCAAATACTAACTTTTGAACTATTAACAATGTTTCATATCCGACCGATAAACTTAGTAAAGCTTATCGGTCTTTTATTTTAAGTGAGGTGAATAGGGCGTGAAGATTAACGAATCGGGACGTGTGAACGGCATCAATTCGTATCAACGGAATATTGAATCTCGGGAGATGCAGCATATCGATAAGAAGAAGCGCCGCAAGGATGAAGTATCAATCTCCTCGGAGGCGATGGAACTGAGTGCACAGAGTAAAGTACAGGATCCGGAACGCGCGGAGAAAATTCAGCGTTTGAAGGAATCTGTAGCTAATGGTACTTATGAAGTGCCAGTCGACCGTTTGGCAGACAAATTGCTCCCGTATTTTCAATCCTACAATAAATCAGGTGAGTCCAAGTGAGTGCTAGGTCCATAATCGAATATATGAAGCGTCAGAATGAGCTGCATCAGCAGCTCATAGAGGCAGGGAAAGATAAAAGGCAAGCCATTTTGGATAATGATGTAGAACGGCTTACAGCGGTCATGACCAAGGAGAACCGCCTGCTGAAGCAGGTGGCGGAAACGGAAGCGCTACGTCAAGGTGCCGCAGATGATTTTTTACGTGAGAAGGGCATCCGCTCCCAGCTTCAGCTGACGGTTACTGAAATGACTCGTCTTGTATTTAACCCGGAGGAAAAAACAGAGCTGCAGGATGTGCAGCAGCAATTAATGGACAGGCTCATGAAACTCAAGGAGCTGAATGCGATTAACCGGGAGCTAATTGAGCAATCCCTCGCGTTTATTGATTACAGTTTGAATTTGTTAGTCAGCCGTCCGGAGGATGATTTGCTTTATCAACATCCGAAGAATCAGAATCCTGCCGGCAAGGGTCGAAGCATGTTTGATACCAGGGCATAAGCAGAAAGGAAAATGTAGATGAGATCCACATTTCATTTGCTCGAAATCGGAAAGAGGGGCTTGATTGCCCAGCAAGCTGCAATTAACACAGCTGGTCATAACGTTACGAACGCCAATACGCCAGGATACTCTCGCCAGACTACTCGCCTTGTTGCAGCCAACCCCATTGCTTTCCCGGGATTGCAGCGTTCCCAAGCGGCCGGTCAGCTCGGGATGGGCGTAGAAGCGGAAAGTATTCAGCGGGTACGGGACTTTTTATTGGATATCGAATACCGCAATCAGAATACGAATTTGTCGACATGGAGCGTTCAGCAAGAGACGCTTTCTAATATCGAGGGGATTTTTAACGAGCCTTCGGACAGCAGCTTGAGCGCAAGTATTGCCGAGTTCTGGACGGCTTGGCAGACGCTGAGCAAGAATCCGAGCGACACCGATTTATCCGCCCGTATGGCGGTTCAGCAGAAAGCGATCGCTTTGACGGAGACTTTTAACCATATTTACTCCCAATTGGATACCCTCAGCAATAACTTGACTTCTCGTATAGACACTAAGGTTGCTGAAGCAAACAACTATATCGACCAAGTTGCAGAGTTAACCCAGAGTATTAAACGGATTGAGGGTCTTGGTGACAACGCGAATGATCTGCGTGATAAGCGGGACCTGCTCATCGATCAGTTATCATTGCTAGGGAACGTAAATGTAACGGAGACCGGGGACAGTTATCAAGTGACGTTTGGCAACCAGGTCGTGGTTGACGATATGACGTCCACACCGATTACGAACGCGATTGCTGGCGCATTGACCGGCGGGGAGATCGCTGGTTATGTGACCTCTCGGGACGTGCATGTTCAAGGATATATCACCCAGTTGAACATTATGGCCAACACACTGGCTACAGGCAAAGTGGAAGTGACCCTACCGGCTGGAACGATTCTTCCGCCAGGCGTGAACATTCCGAATGCCGTTATGGATGCGAATAATCCTCGCAAGCTTGCTGAGGATGTGAAGCATACGGTTGATGGCCTCAACGGATTACATAAGCTGGGTTATACCCTCAATGAGCCGGCCACCACCGGTGGAGACTTCTTTGTATCTGCTAACGGCGGGCCAATTTCCGCCGGGAATATGAGACTAAGCCAGACGATTCAATCCGATCTGAAGAACATCGGGGCCTCCCTGCGGACAGAAATGAAGACTGATCCGACAAACGGTACGACCTCCGAGGTGGTTCTGAAAGGGAACGGCGGCATGGCACTTCTGATCGCGCAACTGTCAGAACGTACGTTTAATTTCAATCCGAATAACAACAGTGGTTCAGTAACGGACATCACGAATTTTGAAGGATATCTGCAGTCCGTTATCTCCAAATTGGGTACGGACAGCAGCAATGCCAAAAAGATGGTGGAGAACGGCACGTTGTTGGTGGAGCATGCAGATACACTCCGTCTATCGATTAGCAGTGTATCACTTGATGAAGAGATGTCGGATCTGATCCGCTTCCAGCATGCTTACAGCGCCTCATCACGTGTTGTCACTACGATTGATGAAATGTTGGATAAATTAATTAACGGTACCGGCGTCGTCGGCAGATAGGAGGAATAAATCATGCGCATAACCCAATCCATGATGACTAGCTCCATGATGAGTGGTTTGCAAGGCAACTATCGCAGACTGGATAAGTATCAGGAGCAGATGATGACCCAGCGCCGGATTAATCGTCCTTCCGACGATCCGGTGGGTGTAGCCAGTGCGCTCCAATACCGTGGCCAAATCACTGCTACAACGCAGTTTGAGCAAAATGCGGATGATGCGGATGCATGGCTAAAGTATGGAGATACGGTAATGACCGAAGTTACACAGATTATCCAGAAGCTCTCGGAGCTGGCGGTGCAGGGTGGAACGGATACTGTGCCGAAGGATGCCAGGGAAAACATTGCCGCTGAGGTGGATCAGTTATTCCAGCAGCTGGTTTCTCTCGGTAATTCGCAATTCAAAGGGAAGTATATTTTTAATGGTGAGAGAACCGATGAGAAGCCTTTTCCGGATGATCCCACCCAAACTGCGTATAAATTAGACGATGGGGAAGTCCATTATCAAGTTGGCGCTGGTATCACGGTGTCCGTGAATACGTTGGGAGAGCAAGTGTTTGGAGCATTTGGAGATGCTGCGGGAATATTTGCTGTGGTAGATAATTTTAAGAAGGCGTTATTGGCGGACAATACGGCAGGCATTCAGAATGCTATTCCTGCACTGCAAAAAAACTTGGAAACTACCATTACTGCGCAGGCCGAGATGGGAGGAAAGCAAAATCGTCTGGAATTTACTCTTAGCAGGCTAAGCGACCTGAATATTAATTATATGGACCTCCATTCTAAGGTAGAGGATGCCGATATCTCGAAAGTTATAATCGATCTAAAGACGTCTGAGAGCATCTATCAGGCTTCATTGGATACAATGGCCCGGATTATTCGCCCGAGCTTGATGGATTTTCTAAGATAAGGGGGAGTATGTATGAATATCCCACGTATTCAAATCCAGCAAGGATATTCAAAAATCGGGCTTGAAACAACAAAAGGGCAACATAGCATTGAGCAACCAAAGCCCTCTCTTAATATGAGGCAACAGAGAGGCAAGCTAGAGATGGAGAGAACTAGTTCCGAATTGAAGATTGATTCGAGCAGGGCTTGGTCAGCTCTTGGAGTGGCGCCTATTGCAGAGATGAATGATCGTATAGCGCAATCCTCATATCAGATCTCTATGCATAACATAGCGGAGATTGCCCGCAACGGTGATCGTATGATGGCCATTCAGGAAGGCGGAAATGTATTTGCGGAAATTGCCCGTGAAAATGTGTTTAAAGACCGGCCGAGAATTGAAGTGACAGGCGAACCGGGATATGACAATGTGGATATTACCTTTATCCCTGGACAGGTCAATACTACTTATATTCCAGGTGAGGTCACTTTTAATCCTGAAACTCATAAACCGGTTATTGATTACCAGCTTGGCAAGGTCAATACTTATTTAACACAAAAAAATTATATAAATATATCTGTAATTGGGAATCAACTGGATACAGTTGTCTGACTACAGGTTTACAATAGCTATAATGGACAATAGTCATTATAGCTATTGTTGTTAGAAAAGGAGGAAAGTATAGCGTGTTTATAAATACTAAGAGATTCGGGCCTGTAGAGGTGAAAGAAGATCAAGTGATTACGTTTGTAAGTCCTTTATTAGGCTTTGGAGATTTAGCCAAATATATTTTTGTTCAATTAGAAGAAGACCGACATCCATTTGAGTTTTTACAATCTATCGAGGATGAAAACCTGACTTTTATTGTGATGGATCCATTCTCATTTTATAAAGAATATGAATTCCAATTGGAATCGCACTGGATTGAAGCTCTAAATGTAGAAAGCGAGGAAGAACTTCGGGTCATGGTGATTGTAACAGCACGTTCTGCAGAAGATATAACATGCAATCTAAAGGCGCCCATCGTTCTAAATTGTGCTAAAAATATTGCTGCCCAGATTGTTTTGGAACACGGTGATTATACGACTAGGCAATCGCTGATGGAAGGGAAAGGAGAGGCTCCCGATGCTGATCTTATCAAGAAATAAAGGGCAGAAGATCATGATTAATGATAACATTGTTCTTTCCGTTATCGAAGTAAATGGTGATCAGGTCAGAATTGGTATTGAGGCTCCTGCGAATGTGACCATATATCGCGATGAAATTTATGAAGCTATCAAGCAACAGAATCAAAATGCAGTTGATTTCAATGAGGATATACAAAATATCTTGCAGACTGTCATTCCAAGAAAAAAGAAATAATTTTATTAGGAATTGTTATTCTGCTATAAACAATAGAGCAAACTTTCCGATAAATATAATATGGGTCGAAAGACATGGCAGTGACGGCCGAACGCCATGTCCCCGATCACAATAGGGTGAAGCAAGGATGCTAATCACCAACATATTCCAAGGAGGAATTTTATTATGCGTATTAACCACAATATTTCGTCTTACAATGCTCAGCGTCAATTGTCCATCAACAATAACGCTCAAGGCAAATCTTTGGAGAAATTGTCTTCCGGTTTCAGAATCAACCGTGCTGCAGATGACGCGGCTGGACTTGCAATCTCCGAAAAAATGCGTAACCAAATCCGCGGTTTGGAACAAGCCTCCAAGAACTCTCTTGACGGCATTTCCCTGATCCAAACGGCTGAGGGTGCTTTGAATGAAACTCACGCTATGTTGCAACGTATGGCTGAACTGTACGTTCAAGGCGCTAACGAAGTTTTGACAACGACTGACGCTGCGAAAATCGACTCGGAAGTTAAACAATTGTCTCAACAAATCGGATCTATTGCAACACAAACACAATTCAACACCAAGAAGCTCCTTGATGGAACAGTTACTGCGATTTCCTTCCAAGTTGGTGCTAACTCTGGTGAAACAATTGGTTTGGGCTTGCAATCTGCTACAGCAACTGCTCTTAATGTGTTGTTCGGTGCAGTTGGCTCGGGCTTGTCGGCTCTGTCGAACTCTAATGCGTTGAACTCCGACGCTGCTGCCAACCTTTCGGTTGTACAAGTGGCAATCAACACCGTATCTGAAATTCGTTCGAACCTTGGTGCTGTTCAAAACCGTCTGGAACATACCATCAACAATTTGGGAACAACTGCTGAGAACTTGCAAGCGGCTGAATCCCGTATTCGTGACGTTGACATGGCAAAAGAGATGTCGGAATTCACGAAGAATGGTATCCTGCAACAAGCTGCTCAAGCGATGTTGGCTCAAGCGAACCAGCAACCGCAAGGCGTTCTGCAACTGCTTCGTTAATCTGTTTTTTCTCAGCCGGCCGGGGATCCGGCCGGTTTTTTAATATAACCGATAGTCGGATTGGGAGGATATTAAGATGAGAGTTGATTCAAATTCTCCATCGACTTCCTTAATACCATGGTTTAAAAGTCTCACAAATGAGAATTTTATGGGGGAAGTTACTGATTCGAATTCTCTTTCAAAAGAACAGCGAAAACATACAATTCCACAGCTTGTAGATCAAGTGAACAAAAAACTTGAAGAAGCAGGTACTTATATTCAAGTTAAAGTTCATGAAAAAACCAACACGATTATGGTTGTAGTGCTGAAAGATGAAACGAACGAGGTTGTTAGAGAAATCCCTAGCGAGAAAATGATCGATGTGATGTATAACCTTAGTAATAAGGTTGGCCTGTTTGTTGATGAAAAGATGTAAAGGAGGTGGACGGGATGGCGGGTATAACTTCACCTAATCGTCTGACCGGGTTTAGCGGAACGCTCGATACGGAAAGTGTCATTAAAAAATTGATGGACGCCGAAAGAGCTCCTCTTAATAATATCTACAAGAAAAAGCAGTTGGCTCTTTGGAAACGAGAAGACTATATGTCGATGAACACCAAGATGCTGTCTTTTCGAAATACTGTTAATGAACTTCGTTTTGAAAGTAGTTTTGAAAAAGTAACTGCGACATCCTCGGATACGTCTGTTTTGGCGATTACTTCTTCCGGCCCTAACGTTTCAACAAGTAATATCGCAGTTACTCAATTAGCAGAGTCTGCTATGTTGATCGGCAAGGTACCGGGAGCGGCCTCGACAGTGGCTTCTGCCGGGAAAATAACGATCAATTCAGTAAATGTTGAATTTTCAGCCCAAGCTACGGTCGATTCGATCGTAAAAGATATCAATTCAAAGTCAAGTGACACAGGAGTCCGCGCAAGTTACGACCAGAACAGTGGGGCCTTGTACCTGACAAGTACAGCCACCGGAAAAAATTCCTTGGTTGAAATCTCGGGTGATGTGGGGTTGCTTGGCTTTAGCACATTGAAAGATGAGGGTGAAGATGCTGTATATACTGTCAATGGGGTAACTTTGAATTCTTCCACAAACTCTGTGCTCCTTAATGGGAATCAGGTTACTTTAAAGGGCAAAGGACAAGCTACGATTGGTGCGGTCACGGATCGCAGCGGGATTGTCGACAAAATAAAAGCTTTTGTAGAACAATACAACGCATTAATTGATACATTTGCCACTGCTGCTACAACGAGGAAGAATAGAGATTACGCTCCTTTAACCGACCAGGAAAAGGAGGCAATGACAGATAAGCAAATTGAACAATGGGAGAAAAAGGCGAGGGAAGGCACTTTATATAATGACTCAATATTAAAGGATGCTTTATCTTCCACGCGCATTGGTTTGAATACCCCCCTAAATGTTGATGGTGGCCAGATTTCTATGCTCTCTCAAATTGGGATCACGGTCAAGTCTTCGTATACAGAAAATGGTAAACTTGAAATTGACGAAGCCAAACTGAATGCTGCGATCAATAATAACTTTGATGAAGTTAAGCAATTGTTTGTTACAGGTTCTTCAAAAACCGAAGTGAACGGGAAAAGCAACTTGGGGATTGGAGACAGAGTATATAACATTCTTAATAATCAGATCGATGCTATTAAGGATAAAATCGGAAGCTCCGGTAAAGTTGATAATATTGACGACAGTATTATGGGGAAAGAACTTAAAGAGTTTAATACACAAGAAGCAAGATGGAAGTCAAAACTTTTGGATATCGAGAATCGGTACTACAAACAATTTGCTGCAATGGAGCAAGCCTTGCAGAAATTGAATAATCAGAGTTCGATGTTTGCTTCTATGGGTTGATAAAAAGAACATAGCATCTCTAACAATAATGAATGATGGAGCGAGGTAACGATGCAAAACGCAATTCAACAGCAGTATTTAAAGGTTCAAGTTGAGACAGCTAGTCCTGGTGAATTGACTTTAATGTTGTATCAAGGAATGGTTAAATCATTACTTTTAGCAAAAAGCCAATTTGCTCATAAACAGTACGAAGCAATGAATGAGTCTCTGTATAAAGTTCGTTCAATTATTAGCGAACTGATGATCACATTAAATATGGATTATCCCATTGCTAAGGAGCTTTATCGACTATATGAGTTTTATAATGGACATCTTGCTAGATTTATGATTAAAAGAGAAGAACCTATGCTGGATGAGGTTTTGGAGTTTGCTCGGGGACTTGCTGATACATGGAGGAAGGCCTTACACTCATTAAAAACAACTTCGGGTGAAGAGAATGTCTAAACAGGAGTCTAACCCGCTTCTTGAACTCATGCAAATTTATCGTACAATCCTGGAAAAATCGGATTTTGAAGTATATGAGAATTATGCTGATACAGTAGATCGGTTGTATGTTGAGATAAACCTGATGAAACTGACACCAAGCGACCTTGAGATATTGACAGAAGTTCGAAAGTTGCATGAGAAAATCATTCATTTTATTACGTTGGAGAAGGATAATTTAGGGCAGGAGATCATCATGCTCAAAAAAAGAAAGCGTATGACACAGGACTATGGAAAGTCTTATAACGCCTATGATGTCGACGCTTTTTTTGTAGATTTCAAAAAATAATAAAGGAGGAGTGAATATATGAAGTCTCGATATACGAGGCTACTTTCTGTTTTACTTACAGCCGTATTACTGGTGTCACAGTTCTCTTTATCTCCATCAGTGATGGCGGCAAGCGGAAGCGTCCAAGTAACAAAAGTAGTGAGTCCTTCGGAAATCACCGAGGGGAATGAAGCTGATATTCGGTTGAATGTTGTGGGTTCTCCAGATGTCAGTGTAGTAAAACCGAACGACATCATCTTAATTATCGACCGCTCGGGCAGTATGGCTGCAAGCTATGGGCCGAACAATGGCGAGGATAAGATGAAAAATGCAAAGAATGCAGCCAAAGGATTTATTGACCTTGTGGATTTTAGTAAGCACCGGGTTGGGGTTGTAGATTTTGCGAGTGATAAAAAGTCTACAGGGTTATCAGATAATCCCACAGAACTAAAAAATTATATTGATAAAATAACCGCTGGAGGAGGAACTGGTACAAGGGATGCCATAGCCTTGGCACAACAGCTTCTTAAAGATCATAGAGCGGATGCTCAACCGGCAATTGTACTCATGACGGATGGACAAGCCACTGAGCCTTCACCAGATTCGCATGCCCGGCAAGTAGCCTTAGAGCAAGCGAATTCAGCAAAAGCTGAAGGCGTGGTATTCTACACGATTGCACTCTTACTTCCGAGTGAAAATCCGGAGACAAGTGCTCCTAACTTGCTTATGAAAGATATGGCAACGACAGCTCACCATCACCATTTTGTACTGGGATCTGTAGGTTTAGCCGAAATTTATGCAGCTATCGTGGATGAGATCGGGTTAGCAAGTGCATACAATGTAACTGTTAAGGATACTGTATCTCCAGAATTTGAAATTGTACCTGGTTCCTACCAAGATAACATACCGCAACCGGTTGTAAATGGTAATAACCTAACATGGACATTCAATGAACTTAAGAAAGATACTCTGACCTTCAATTATAAAATTCGTCATAAATCGGGATCCAAAGTTGGTGTTCTTCCGGTTGGCGATAAAGACATTAGTATCAAGTATGACGATTATTTGGGCGTAGAACATAATTATAATGTTCCCAATCCAACCATCTCTGTTAAATATGCAGCACCTGAGATCACCTTAGTAGAGAAAGACCAGGGGGATATCAAAGGAAATGAGTCTGTTGTAATTACAGGGAAACATTTTCGTCCAAACTTGAAAGTTGAATTCGGTGGAGTTCCTGCTACGTTTATTCAATTTATTGATTCTACAAAAGTCATTGTTACTACCCCAGAAAATACTCAAGGAACTGTTGATGTGGAGGTTACCAATGACGATGGGCAGAGTGCAACGGCAAAATATAAATACTTTGCTATACCCGTTATAAACAATATTTCGCCAAATGAAGGTCCGCTGTCGGGTAATCAGGAAGTGACAATTGATGGGCAATACTTCATGGACGGAGCTCAAGTTAAGTTTGGGCAGAATACTGCGACAGTAGTCTCTTCGACTTCTACCAAGATTGTAGTCAAAACTCCTTCAGCAGCACAAAAAGGGGCTGTATCAGTTGAGGTAGAAAATCCTGATGATACGAATGCCGTGAAGCCGGATGCCTACTCCTATATTTTAGGACCGGAATTATCCTCGGTATCGCCTTCACAAGGCTTGACTACGGGTAATGAAGAAGTAACCCTTACCGGTATCAACTTTAAACCGGATGCAAAGGTGTATTTTAATAGTAAAGAGGTCCCCGCTACCTACATCGATGACAAAACAATCTCCTTACATACACCAAAGTGGAATACCGCAGAGATTGTTTCTGTAAAGGTTGTTAACCCGGATGGCCAGTTCTCCGAAGTGAGTCAAGGGTACACCTATATTTGGCCAGCACCACAAATTACTTCGCTTAATCCGGACAATGGATTAGTAACTGGTGGAAATATTGTAAAAATCAACGGTGCCAATTTCCTTCAAGGAGCAAAAGTTTACTTTGATAGTAAGCTGGTTTCGTCAACAGTTTACAGCGGCGAAGAAATTCGAGTGCAAGCTCCGAGCTGGGCGAATTCCGATACGATTGATGTAAGGATTGTCAACCCGGATAATCAGGAAGCAACCCTTAAAGATGGTTACAATTATGTGCTGCCAAGTGAGGCTCAAATTTCGAGTCTTACTCCAAACAGCGGTCCTCAAGCCGGAGGAACGGTCGTAACTATAAAGGGTACAGGATTCCTCCCGGGATCGAAGGTTTACTTTGACAGCAAGGTAGTGACCATATCGACATTTACTACCTCAGAAATCACTGTAAGGACGCCTTCTTGGGATGTTGCAGGTAAGGTCGATCTAAAAGTCGTGGATGCTTACGGAAGAGAAGCGATATTAGAAGATGCTTTTGAATTTATTAAACCACCGGCACCTGAAATTTCGGCTGTGACTCCAAATGAAGATTTGACTTCCGGTGGATCAGTTATTACCATTAGTGGGAATAATTTTTCTACTGCGGCAAAAATTTATTTTGACGATGTTTTGCTCCAGTCGACGATTTATAGCTCAAATCAAATTAAATCGATCGTTCCGAAGTGGCAGGATGTAGGTAAAGTGGATGTGAAGGTTGTAAACCCTGACGGACAAGTTGGGATTTTAGAGAAAGGTTTTACGTATCTAGCACCTCCACCTCCTCCAGCGCCAGAAATTACAACAATCACACCTGATAAAGGATTGATAACAGGCGGTACATCTGTTGTTATTAATGGTCTGAACTTTATCAGTGGAGCCAAAGTAAAGTTTAAAGATAAAGAGCTTACTACTACATTTGTGAACTCAACTCAGTTAAAAATCAAAACTCCTGTTTGGGGAACAGGGGAAACGATTGATGTCAGTGTAGTAAATCCTGACGGTCAAGTCGGTACTAAGGTACAGGCGTTTACCTTTGAAGTACCGCCACCTCCACCACAACCTAGTATCACTAGCCTAAGTCCGAACGAAGGTGAATTAGCTGGAGGACTTTTGATTACGATAACTGGCGAAAATTTTAATCAGTCCTCAAAGGTATATTTTAATGATACCTTATTGCAATCAACCACTTACGGCGGAACACAAATAAAAGCACTTTCTGCTAAATGGACAGTAGGCGGATTTGTGGATGTAAAGGTTGTAAATCCGGATGGACAGTCTTTTGTATTGACGGACGGATTCATGTATTTAACACCGCCGCCACCGCCCGCTCCGGAAATAACATCAATTGCTCCGAATGAAGGAGAAATGGCGGGCGGATTAATCGTTACCCTTAGCGGAACAAATTTCAACACAGCAACGAAGGTATATTTTAACGACAAATTATTGCAATCTACTACCTATGGTTCTACTCAAATCAAAGCGCTGACTCCAAAGTGGACTTCAGGTGGTCCTGTCGATGTTAAGGTAGTTAACCCAGACGGGGGAAGCAATACTTTGACTGAAGGATTTACGTATTTGGCCGCTCCAGCTCCAGTAGTAACTAAGCTATCAGTAAATAAAGGCTTGACAACTGGGGGAACGGTCGTCACCGTTGAAGGTTCTAATTTTGTGTCAGGTGCAAAAGTTAAATTAAAAGATAAGGACGTAACGACAACTTATCTGGCTTCTACGCAGTTGAGATTTACAACACCTGTTTGGCCAATTGCTGAAACAGTAGATATAACGGTTACAAATCCTGATGAACAAACAACTGTTTTACAGCAAGCCTTTACCTTTGAGACACCGCCTCCCCCGCCAGGACCGGTGATCGATAGCATTAGTCCTAAAGAGGGGTTGCAAGCTGGCGGGGTGACTATCTCGATTAAAGGAAGTAATTTCTCGACCGGTTCAAAGGTGTATTTTAATAACACGCTATTGCAATCTTCGACATACGGCACAACTGAAATTAAGGCTATCGCACCTGCATGGTCAAATGCGGGAGCAGTAACGGTAAAAGTAGTGAACCCGGATTCCCAATATGATGAATTGGAAAATGGCTTCACTTATATTCTGCCCCCTCCACCGCCAGGTCCGGAGATCAGCGGAGTTAGCCCAAGCCAGGGAGAATTGGCTGGCGGTCTGATAGTTACAATTACTGGTACTGGTTTTAATAATGCTGCAAAGGTGTATTTTAACGATACTTTGGCGCAATCGACGACATATAGCGCAACGATGATAAAAGTTATAGCTCCTAAGTGGACCACACCAGGGTCTGTGAACATTAAAGTGGTTAACCCGGACGGCGGTATTGAAGTAAAAGATCAAGCCTTTACTTACATTACCCCCCCAGCGCCAACCATAGTGTCACTTACACCGAATAAGGGGTTAATTTCAGGCGGAACCTCTGTAGTAATTAGTGGCACCAACTTTGTTAGCGGAGCAAAAGTAAAACTGAAGGATAGAGAGTTGGCGACTACATTTATTTCTTCAACGCAATTAAGAATTGCAACTCCTGCTTGGTTATCCGCAGAAATCGTTGATTTAACGGTAACAAATCCGGATGGACAAACAGCGACGTTGGCTCAAGCTTTTACTTTTGAAGCACCTCCACCTGCTCCTGAACCGGAAATTGTGAATATTAGTCCAAATGAAGGGCAGATCGCAGGAGGGCTTGTCATCACGTTGACGGGTACGAATTTTGAACCGGGGACGAAGGTGTACTTTAATAACACCCTTTTGCAGTCAACGACTTACAGTTCTACTCAAATCAAAGCTCTTACGGCCAAATGGACGAGCGGGGGAGTCGTTGATGTCAAAGTCGTAAACCCAAGCGGGCAGTCCTTTACGATGAGTAGCGGGTTTAGTTATCTCACGCCACCACCTCCACCAGCCCCTGCGATCACAGGCGTAACACCTAATACCGGAGGATTAGGGGGAAGAGCCGTCATTACAATTACAGGGCAGAACTTTGACCCTACAGCAAAAGTGTATTTTAACGATACATTGCTTCAGTCAACAAGATATAGCTCTACTGAAATCAAGGCACTTACTGCACAATGGACAACAGTTGGAGCTGTCACGTTAAAAATAGTAAATGCCGACGGCCAAACGGTAGTTTTGGATGGCGGGTTTACTTATAATTAATTGTAGGTCATATCAAGAACTGCAGGTATCCTTAGTGGGTACCTGCTTTTCTATAATAGGGGGATGAGAATGATTGATATATCGGTCTGCATGATAACTTATAATGAAGCCAATACCATTTCTAGAGCAATTGAGTCTATAAGTCCTTTTGTAAAGGAAGTAATCGTGGTGGATCATTATTCTGAGGATGATACCGCCTTCATAGCTGGGGAACTGGGTGCGAAAGTATATCAGCGGAGATGGAGCGACCACTTTGCTGACGCGAGAAATTTCAGTATCGGTATGGCTAAAGCAAATAGTATTCTCATAATGGATGCGGATGAAGAGTATATCGGGGATGGTGCTTCATTAAATGAAGCTTATCAATTGATGAAGGATCAAACTGGAGTTGCATTGCGAGCAAAAGTAAAAAACTTAGCGCTGAATAATCAAGTAACACGTTCTTGCATTACTCGGATGTTTCCCAAAAATTCAGGCTATCAATTTGTTGGCAGGATCCACGAACAACTTTTATTCAACGGGGAAGAACCGAAAATATTTGATTCGACGATTGAACTTAACCATTATGGATATACGAAAGAAACAATAGTGAAAAAAGGAAAATACCAGAGGAATGTGAATCTATTATTACTCAGCCTCGACGAAAAACCATTCGACCCTTATATTTTGTTTCAATTGGGAAGAACTTATCGGCTTATGGAGGATTACGAAGAATCAAGGCGACTTTTGGAGAAATCATTACAATTTATTCCTTATCCATATCCCAGTTATCACAGTACTTTAATGTTGGACTACTCCACTACATTAATGAAATCCAAACGCTGGAATGAATTATTTGGTATTCTTAATACTGCTATTGAAAATTACCCGGATTATACCGATTTATATTATATGTATGGTTCTGCGATTATTGAATCTCAAAATCTTGAGTGGTTTTCTCAGATCCCTGATGTATTTTCTGCCTGTATTCAATTGGGGGAGGTACAACATGGAAAATATGAAACCGTTCAAGGAGTAGGGTCGTACAGATCCGCATTTAACCTAGGTTTATACCATGAGTTGATTGGAAATAAGGACGAAGCGCTAAAATACTACAGGTTCTGTATCGAACAGAATTTTGAGGATGCTCTTGTGCGTATTGAATCTTTGACTAACATGAAATGAGGAAATGCAATGGGGAAGCAATCTATTTCGCTCTGTATGATTGTAAAGAACGAAGAACGATGTCTTGAAAGATGCCTTAACAGTGTTCAAGGCATTGTTGATGAAATTATTATCGTGGATACGGGTTCAACAGATAAAACCTTAGAAATTGCAAAACGATATACGGATAAAATTTACTTTTTTGAATGGATAAATGACTTTGCTCAAGCCCGCAACTTTGCGTTAGAACATGCAACAGGGGACTATATTCTTCATCTAGATGCGGATGAATATCTATATGAGGGCAAAGAGCTATTACAGCAAGGTTTTGATAAATCATATTATTTCCTGCGAATACGTAATGAGTTAGGCTTTGGCCAAGCAGAGCTTCATCAATTTGTAAGATTGTTCCAAAATTCCCCTACCCTTAAATATGAAGGGGCGCTCCATGAACAAATAAATTTAGAAAAAAATGCTCATTTGCCTTTCGGATTCCTGAACTGCTTAATTTATCATGATGGATATTTGGAACAAATTGTTAAGGATAAAAATAAAGATCAAAGAAATATGGATATTGCCAAGGCCGCGCTTAAGGGCAACCCGACTCCTTTTAATTACTACAATTTAGGGATGCAATATGCATTCGAAGGCAAGTATGTAAAAGCGATGGAAAATTTTAAAAAATCTTATTCATTAGCAAATAACCAATCCTATACTCCCAGGTTATTAATCCTGTTAATGAAGTCATTGTTTGAATTGAAACAGTATAAGGAAGCGCTAGATATTGGTTTCGACAGTGTTCTGCTATTCCCTACCAACACTGATATTTGGTATTTAATGGGGAGTATTTATGATAATTTGGATTATATTGAGGATGCGAAATATTGCTACAATAAATGTTTGGAAATAGGTGAAGAGGCTAGTGTTAATGAATTCAACCACAATGAGGGCTCGGGTTCATATTTGGCCTACGGAAAACTAAGTAGATTATATTTGCAGCAAGGAAATAAAGAAAAAGCCCAAGAGTACTTCATTCTAGCAGCACAAGAGGCTCCCGACTTACTCTATTTAGTCAAGCTTTTTACGGATTTGCATCCTAGTCTATCTGGTAAAGAGCTTTTGGCTGCCATGCT
Organism: Paenibacillus sp. ISL-20; assembly: GCF_018613005.1. Classification (NCBI taxonomy): domain Bacteria; kingdom Bacillati; phylum Bacillota; class Bacilli; order Caryophanales; family Paenibacillaceae; genus Paenibacillus; species Paenibacillus sp. ISL-20. The sequence goes on along the minus strand of NZ_JAGGRD010000055.1, from coordinate 32,015 downwards.
TAAAATTTGGCCGTTTAAGGATGGAAAATGGATTCAAAATATGATGACACTGCTGTATGAGTTTCGTCATCCCGCGGCCTATGAAATTATTAAATGTTACCATGTCGAGCTTCCTCTGGAAGTTGAAGCCTGGGTGGATATTATTGAGGGGAACTATGATCTTGCCATTGAAAAATGGAATCAGATGAAGGAGTTACAGGATTACTTTAAGAGGGATCCTCTATTGTTAGCCTTTATGACTCGAGATTTTGATATATTATGTCAATTTAAAAATGATTTTGGCTTCAGGGAACGAGAATGGAAATGGTGGAGAAATCTTATTCAGAATCGTACAGACGGCGGGCTAGAGTTGTCTAAAGAATCAGAGGAAAGCTGGGTTAATTTATGCTACGATTTAATGAAACTTCAGAAATATGAACACTTGGAGGAATTAATTAGCAGCACTCGATCTCCAAGACTCAGATTTTTAATTGCTGAGGAATTAAAAAGGAACGGTTTTAATGAACTTGCACTGCAAATTGTAGTGGAGTCCGATAACCAAAAGGATAACGAAAAAGTTTATAGTTTAGTAAGTGATATCCTGAAAGAGGAAGATGAAGTGAATGATGCCATTTACTATGCGAGTATGGCTCGCTCAATAAATAATAGTTTTTTAAATTCATACAAGTTGTATAATCTATTGAAGCTCTCCGGATTGGTGGAGGATGCTGCTCAACTAATCAATGAAGTCAAAATAGACAGTATAAGATCTCCTTGGCTCGATTCTTTAAATATTTGAGTGACTTGGTGAAATTTATTACTAGAAGATTCGGCAAAATTGAACAAGATATAAATGGAACCCTCTAAGGAGAACTGAAATGAAGCCACAATCTATTACATTATGCGCAATAGTACAGGACGATGAGGATAAATTAGAAAGATGTTTGCAAAGTGTTCAGGGTGTTGTTGATGAAATTATTATTATCGATCTTGGCGTTCGGAATGATACCGTTGCAATAGCTAAGCAGTATGCGGCTAAACTCTTGAATGTTAGTGATCATAATGACCTGTTGGGGGCAAAAAACTATGCAGGTCAAATGGCTACCTGTGATTATATTCTGTGCCTTGATGCAAATGAATATTTAGATCCAAGGTGTAAAGCAACCTTAAGCCAACCACTTACGGCAGATTACTATTTTTTCAAAATTCGGACCATGTATAGATATGGATTGGTGGACACACACTCAAGTATCAGACTGTACTCAAGGGATAAAGGATTTGTTTATAAGGGGACCTCGATTGAATGGGTGGACACTGAAGAGTCATCTCGAGTAACAGGGGATCTTATGCAAGTCATTATTAATCATGACTCCCTTATGCTTAGAAATATACGTGAAGACGATAAAAACTATCTTCGTCTTAAATTGCTCGAAGAAGAATTGGAGAAAAAGCCGACGTTGTCGGGTTATTTCAGTTATATCAACGAAGTGAGGGCTCTGGGGGATAAAGGGATTTTTAGTATTGATCTGAGTCAATCACGCGGTCTTTACCCCAACAGTCTTCAAGCGTCTAAGGTAATTGTCTATCAGGCACAGAACTTGATCCGACAAAAACTATATCAAGAAGCACTGGCCATTCTGAAAGATGGACTCGTCCTATTTCCCACCTTCACGGATTTGCATTATTTAATGGGGATTTTATACTTGGAAATAAACTACTTAAAGGATGCCGAAAGGGCCTTTTTGAAGTGCTTGGAGTTAGGAGAAATAGATTCACCGTTCTATTACTCTGTTGAAGGGGCGGGTACCTGCTTTGCAAATGCTTTCCTTGCGGAGATTTATTTGAAACTTAATCAATACGAACTTGCAGGACAATATATTGTACAAAGTATTAGTCAGAATAAAAGCGATATTTCCTCTTTCGCATTGTTTATGAAAATATTTAAAAATGCTGCTCCCGAAGACTTATTGATCCAGATAAAAAGGATATATGGTACGGAATATTCAACTTACACTGAACTGATCTCAAAAACCCTATACTCCATGAGGCACCCGCTAGCTTTACTGATCCTGGAAGAAAAGAATGTTGCAATTGACAGCAAATCGAATGCATGGAGACTGCAGGTTCATGGGAAATATGAAGAAGCAAAAGAAATATTGTTACAAAGTTTGGACGATTTTGAGCATCGTGAAGTGATATTCTTATCGATTTTAACAAAAGACACCCATTTTTTCGAGAAATTCAAAAGTAGTTTCAGTCAACAGGAGTGGGAGTTTTTAAATAAGATGGTCAGTAGGCTTCATATTATTCCCTATGAGGTCAATGATCAATTGAACAACAACCTGAAAAATTTATTCTACGATATCTTGATGCTTCGTGAATATGAAGTTGTTGAATATGTTATTAATCAAGTTAATGAGCCTATGATTCGTTTTGAGTTATCTGAAATACTTTATGAATACCAATTTAGCGAATTAGCATTACAGGCAATTATGGAGCCTCAAAAACCGAATGAGAAATCAAAGGTGTTCTTATTAACTGGTGATATATTGAAAAAGTTGAATATGCATGGGGATGCGTATCATTACTATTTACGTACTTTGGAGGATGAGCCCCCTACATTTGAAAAACTGTACAATATATTTGAATTAGCGACAATCGTAGGAGATGAGTCTACCCAAATTGATTATCTAGATCGAATGAGTAAAATTATTCCGGAATCAGAATGGGTTAAGGTACAGAGAAGAGTTACCGGGAATTCGAAAGAGTATCTATTCGAATACTTCTCGAATATTTTGATTAAACCATTAATTTCATTAATTATTAGAACCAAAAATAGACCGGATTTATTGCAACGTTGTTTGCATAGTGTTGACAGTCAAATATACCCCTCAATTGAGGTTGTTGTTGTTAATGATGGGGGGGCGGATGTTTCCAGATTACTTGAAGAAGTACGTTTCCCTGTTCGTTATGTCGTACATGAAGAATCGAAAGGAAGAGCGGCTGCATTGAATGCTGGACTCCTATCAGCTACAGGGGAATATATCAACTTTTTGGACGATGATGATCTATTGTATCCAACGCATGTCGCCATGTTAGTTAAAACAATTTTGAACGAACAAGTGCCGGTAGTTTATTCGGACTCAATGCTTAGACTAGAAACAAAGTCAGAGCATGATTGGGTTGTTATTCATAAGAAAAAAGAATACTCGCAAGAGTTCGATCCAACTTTGCTACGAAGAATGAATTTCCTACCGATTCTCACGGTGATGTTTAAAAGAGAATTAATCGCTTGTACTGGACTCGTGAATGAAGGCTACAATGTATTGGAGGATTGGGATCTCTGGATAAGACTGAGTAATTTTGCGGATTTTATACATGTCGCCGAGGTCTCATGCGAGTATTCCCAGCGGGTAAATGGTGACAATGCAACTCAAAACGAGGGAGAGAGCTTTCAAATCATCAGGTCCCAAATCTACGAATCGACCCAATCACTCGGATGATTGCGAAGGAGATATTATGAAAACAAGTATAATTATCCTGACATATAACAAACTTGATTATACAATTCAATGCATTGAAAGTATACGATTATACACAAGACCTGGAACCTATGAAATCATTGTTGTGGACAACAACTCAACGGATGACACAAGAGCGTGGTTGAAGCAACAAGGGGACGTAATTAGCATCTTAAATGAAAATAATGTGGGATTCCCAAGGGGATGCAACCAGGGGATTGAAATAGCTACCGGTTCAAATATATTACTTTTAAACAATGATGTTATTGTTACCGAAAATTGGCTGGATAATATGTTGAAGTGCCTATACAGCAGCGATAAAATCGGAGCAGTCAGCTGCGTTACGAATAGTTGCACTTACTTGCAGGCCATTCCGGTAGAATACACTAATTTGGAGAGTATGCAGGCCTTTGCCACCCAATATAATAGCAAATCCAATCCTTCTGCATGGGAGGAAAGATTAAAATTGATCGGTTTTTGTATGTTGATTAAAAAATCCGTAGTGGATCAGATTGGTTTGCTTGATGAAATCTTTTCTCCAGGGAACTACGAGGATGATGATTATTCCTTGAGAATAAGAATGGCAGGATATAAGCTGCTTTTATGTAGAGATACATTTATCCATCATTATGGGAGCACGTCTTTTAAAGAAAACAAACGATATTTAGACCTGCTCAAAAGGAATAAAAATAAATTTATAGATAAATGGGGATTTAATCCCGATAAAGATTTTTATTTCAGCCCGGACATAGTAGAGCTTATAGAACTGCCAATAGATGCTGAATTTAAATTGTTGGAAATTAACTGTGGTTGTGGCGGTACTCTTTTGAAAATTAAGGGAAAGTTCTTGAATAGCAAGCTTTATGGTGTTGAAACAAATGAAAGCGTGGCAGAGCTATCGGCAAAGGTTGCCAAGATGATAAATGCAGATCTCGACTTCAACCTTATTGATAGTCCAGAACAAACCTTTGATTATATTATCATATCTAACTCTCTGCAGCGTTTTTACGACCCGAATCAAATTGTTTCCAAGATGAAGAGATATTTAACACCTCAAGGAAAACTACTTATGTCAGTTCCTAACGTGATGCACCATTCTGTTATCAAAGGCTTGTTAAAAGGGGAATGGACATATAGCGAATATGGAGTACTGGACAATGAGACCCTCCGATTCTTTACATTAAAGGAAATATACAAGATTCTTTTGGAAAGTGGTTATTCAAATTTATCAGTCATCGGCCAAAATGATGGTAGAAAAGCGAACCCTGAATGGTTGGAAAGTTTATCTGGAGTTATAGACAAAGAATTAATTTCTCAATTGGATGCATATCAATATCTCGTGTCAGCCAGCAATAATGATATAGAATCGATTATCCAAGAATTGCGCGTTGCAGAAGAGTTATCTGTAGATTGCTTAATAAAATTCGATGATTTTCATATCGATGAAATTTTTAGTAATATGGAGCTTGCTGTAGAAGGCGATGAAGTTTTGCAACTATTAAATAAAATTGGTTCGTGGTATTTTGAAAAAGGAGACTACAAAAGGGTGCTACCCTTTTTTCAAAAAAGCCTCGAAATAAACAGCACTGATTCTGATACGCTTTATAACGTATCCTATTTCTTAATGTTTATAGGCGAAACTGAAGTAGCAACGAACTATATTAACCAGCTATATAAAGTGGATCAAGCTGCGTATAATGATTTATTAATGGTATTGGCTGATTTTAAAATAGATAGTTAAGGATATAACCCCTGAATTCCAGGGGTTATTTTTTCGTGGAAATTATAAACTCTGTTTTTGAGACTTGATAAATTGAATAGTACATCAATTTCAATCAGATGGACCATTCAGGAAGAAGCTGCCAATTCTCGATCAGGTAAAATTACTACTGTAAGATGTTTCACCCCCCTTCCCTGCTGGGTAAATATCGATAAAGTATATTTCCGCAGTGCCCGCCAACTCAGTCGTGAAGCCAAGTCGACATTTTTCCCGGTTTTGTGCAAAAGAAAACCTTTTCCTTGGTAATTGACAGTGGATAAGGCGGGTGCTATAGTCGGAAATGTGGACAATTAGTGTCACACTTTATTTGACAATGAAGGGAATGTTAGTGCATGCAAGGTAAAGTGAAATGGTTCAACGCAGAGAAAGGTTATGGCTTCATCGAGACTGAGGACGGCGGCGACGTATTTGTACACTTCTCCGCGATCCAATCCGAGGGCTTCAAGACTCTGGAAGAAGGACAATCCGTAGAATTCGAGATCGTTGAAGGCGCTCGTGGCCCGCAAGCAGCTAACGTAATCAAATTATAATCATCCCGGCACAGCCGACCTACATAAACGGTATAGATGGTTAACAATTCGAGATTCGCTAGCCCGAGACTCCGGTTCATCCGGAGTCTTTTTCTGTGCGCCGCTCCCTGAAAAGTATTGTGCTAAAATTCACAATTCTGACTTTTTACATAACCTTAACAAAATGTTATAATGAAGGTGCAAAGGAGGAGTGCCCAATGCAATTCACTATCCGAGGTCAACAAATTGATGTGACCGATGCTTTGAGGGACTATGTTGACAAGAAACTCAGCAGGCTAGATAAGTATTTTGATGCACCCCCCACCTCCGAAGGATATGTCACACTTAATGTCATTCGAGGATTGCACACAGTGGAAGTGACCATTCCGCTCACAGGCGTGGTACTGCGTGCGGAAGACCGAAGCGACGATATGTACGCTTCCATTGACGCTGTTGTGGACAAGTTGGAACGTCAGATTCGCAAGCACAAAACCAAGCTGAACCGTAAGTTCAAGCAAGAGGGCGGATTGAAAACGCTCATTGCGACGAACGGAGCAGCGGCAACCAGTCAGATGGAGGCAGAGCAAGTCGATTATGACGAGGACAATTACGAAGTTGTCCGTACGAAACGTTTTACCATGAAGCCGATGGACGTGGAAGAAGCGATCCTGCAGATGAACATGGTAGGCCATAATTTCTTTGTATTTTCCAACATTGACACACAAGAAGTAAATGTCGTTTACAAGCGTGATGACGGCAAGTACGGATTGATCGAGCGGGACTAAGCCTTAGTGGCGTTCCAGCGGAATGCAGAAGCAGCTGGACCTGATTCGAATTTTAAAACGGTGGAATGAAATTGAAATGTAAGATGAGCCTTCATCCGTGTAAGCGGGTGGGGCTCTTTATTTGGATATATACGTTTTTGATGCGGCAGGCATCGTAAAGATGGTGGTATTTGATGGTAAACCCATCAGAGTATGCTGAATAGTGCAACCATTATTTTAATGAGATGACTTATAGGGGACTTCGGGGCCGTTTCTTAAACAGCTTCAGGTATCACGTCTTAAGGACTTCCTATATAAGAGGATTCGCGTTCGGTCAGCCATGATTGAACAGCATCACCGGGGCTGAGTCCTTGTTATTTCCCGACAATGGGAGATGAATATTTCACACCCAATTAGATGTAGAGTTTCATTTATGAAATGAATATAATTCCATTGTTTAACACTGGGTAAATGCTCGACGCAACTTTTTTGAGCCTTCCCGCGTCTCATAGAGTAGGGCTTCACGTAACAGACATCTCTTGTAATAGCACATATTGTTGCGGCATCCCTTACAAACTGTTACAATTTATGCAAACCCTCATTTTATGGGACGGGCTTTTTAGCCTGCATGAAATGGGACCATCATAAGGAATCAATGAATCGATTTCATCATTTAACCCTTTGGCATTTAATGAAGTTGATTCTATCACTTGTTTTGCACGAAAGGGGTTAACCATGCTAGGACTTGTCAAAAAGATTTTCGGCGACACCAACGAGCGTGATGTCAAACGTCTCATGAAGACGGTCGATGTAATCAACAAACTGGAACCGGATTTTGAGAAGCTCTCCGATGAGCAGCTGCAAGCCAAAACCGAAGAGTTCCGTGCGCGGATCGAGAAAGGTGAGACGCTGGAGGAAGTGCTTCCTGAAGCGTTTGCGACAGTTCGTGAAGCTTCCAGACGGACACTCGGCAAGCGTCACTATGACGTGCAGTTGGTCGGGGGAATGGCCCTCCACGAAGGAAGAATTGCAGAGATGAAGACCGGTGAAGGTAAGACCCTTGTAGGTACGCTGCCGGTTTACTTAAATGCCCTGCTTGGCAAAGGTGTTCACGTTGTAACGGTCAATGATTATCTGGCGCAGCGTGACAGCCAAGAGATGGCGCAAATATATAATTTCCTGGGAATGACGGTCGGGGTTAACCTGAGCGGTATGGAACACCCGGATAAACAGCAGGCGTATGCTTGCGATATTACGTATGGTACGAACAATGAGTTCGGCTTTGACTATCTGCGGGACAACATGGTCCTCTACAAAGAGCAGATGGTTCAGCGTCCGCTCTATTTCTGTATCATTGATGAAGTGGACTCCATTCTGGTTGACGAAGCGCGTACGCCGCTCATCATCTCGGGACAAGCTCAGAAATCGACGGAGCTGTATTTTGCAGCCGACCGCTTTGTGAAGCGTCTGACTGCGGAAGAGGATTATACGGTAGACATTAAGGTCAAATCCGTGGCCTTAACCGAAAAAGGCGTGGCGCTAGCGGAGCGTTCCTTCGGTATCGATAACCTGTATGACCATAACCACGTAACATTGAACCACCACATTGTACAAGCGCTGAAAGCGAACGTGATCATGCGCCGCGATGTGGATTACGTTGTTACCGACGACGAAGTGGTTATCGTTGACGAATTCACGGGACGTCTGATGGCTGGACGCCGCTATAGCGACGGTCTTCACCAGGCGATTGAAGCGAAGGAAGGCATCGAGGTTCAGAACGAGAGTATGACCCTGGCAACGATCACCTTCCAGAACTACTTCCGGATGTATCGCAAGCTGGCAGGTATGACCGGTACGGCGAAAACCGAGGAAGAAGAATTCAAGAAGATTTATGGCCTTGAAGTGCTGCAAATTCCTACGAATAAACCGAATCAGCGTGTCGACATGCCGGACGTGGTTTACAAGAGCGAAGAGGGCAAGTTTAAGGCGGTTGTAGCGGAGATCGTAGAACGTCACAAAAAGAACCAGCCAATTCTGGTAGGTACAGTTTCCATTGAGAACTCCGAGCGTTTATCGGAACTGCTGAAGCGCAAAGGCGTCCAGCATAAAGTTCTGAATGCGAAGTACCATGCGGAGGAAGCGGAAATCATCTCACGCGCCGGTCAGCCGGGATCGGTAACGATCGCGACAAATATGGCGGGACGCGGTACGGATATTTTGCTTGGTGAAGGTGTACAGGATATTGGCGGACTTCACATTATCGGTACAGAACGTCACGAATCGCGCCGGATCGATAACCAGCTGCGTGGTCGTGCCGGTCGTCAGGGTGACCCGGGGTCAACTCAGTTCTACCTGTCCCTCGGTGATGAGCTGATGAAACGTTTTGGTACAGACAACGTGCTGAATATGATGGATCGTCTTGGTTTTGAAGAAGATCAGCCGATCGAGAGCAAAATGATTACCCGTGCGGTTGAATCCGCGCAGAAGCGGGTAGAAGGCAACAACTTCGACATGCGTAAAGTTGTTCTCCAATATGATGACGTCATGAACCAACAGCGTGAGATCATCTACAAACAGCGCCGCGAGATCTTGGAGTCCCAAGACATTAAGCAAATCGTTGTAGAAATGATTAAGCCGGTCATTGATCGGGTTGTGCAGGCTCACTGCAGCGATGATATTCCGGAGAACTGGGAATTGCAAGAAGTGGCAGACTACGTCAACAGCAAGCTGCTGGACGAAGGTTCCGTCACTCGCGAAGATCTGTGGGGCAAAGAAGCCGAAGAGATTACCGAGAATATATTCGAGCGAGTGATGAAGAAGTACGAAGAGCGTGAGCAAGCCATCGGCGAAGAAATGGTACGCGAGTTCGAAAAAGTTATCGTACTGCGTTCGGTGGACAGTAAGTGGATGGATCATATCGATGCGATGGACCAGCTGCGTCAAGGTATCCACCTCCGTGCATACGGCGGTACCGATCCGCTTCGCGAATACCAATTCGAAGGCTTCGAAATGTTTAATGCCATGATCGCAACAATCCAGGAAGAAGTGGCGACGTACATCATGAAGGCCCAAATCGCAACGAATCAGGAGCGTCAAGCAGTTGTGGACGAGAATAAAGTCTCCACGAACAGCAGCAGCGAACCTGCGGAGAAGCGCCCGGTCCAGGTGGCTGAACAGATCGGCCGGAATGATGCATGTCCTTGCGGCAGCGGCAAGAAGTATAAGCACTGCCATGGACAGAACGCTTAAGCGATCTAGCCAAGTGGCGATGAATAGAAGAAAAGCATCTATCGACGTGCTTTCACAGAAACTAGACCGCGTTTAGAGGATATTTTTCTTGCGATGATTGAATTTGATCAGCATTATTGTAAACTTCGATCATCCTTATATAGCCCGTCCAGGTTATGGGCGCAAACTTTTCAACTCCCTTAAGAGCGGCAGATGAACCGGGTGACTGTGGTCTATTCCACCGTGATCCGAAATCATTGCTGCGTTTAAGGGAGTTTATCTGAATAAACAGCGAAATATTTTGTGAAGCGATGTGACGTGGATTTTCTCTTAAATGGAACGTTTTCCATGCAGGAGAGGGTATACTGAAATTATTACATGTAGATAAGAAAGGACGAGGACTCATGATCGATCCAAGTGTGAAGCAGGACCTGCGTGAAATCAGCAAGAAACTAACCAATCTTAGGGGGTCTCTTTGACTTAAGTTTAAAGCAGGAGATGATTGAGAACTTTGAGGAGAAGATGGCAGCCCCGGATTTCTGGGATGACAATGAGAAGGCTCAGGCGCTTATTACCGAGATGAATGCCGTGAAGTCATCGGTGGATCACTACCAGAAGCTGCAGGTAGATTACGATGATGCCGTCGTGATGATCGAGCTGGCGGATGAAGAAGGCGATGACTCCCTTGCAGGAGAAATCGGAGAAACGATCAAGGACCTGGTTGGACGTGTAGAAGAGTTTGAACTCCAACTGCTGTTGAACCAGCCTTACGATAAAATGAATGCCATCCTTGAGCTGCATCCGGGCGCGGGGGGAACCGAGTCTCAGGACTGGGGCCAAATGCTGCATCGCATGTATACGCGTTGGGCGGAGAAACGCGGCTTCAAGGTGGAGACACTGGATTACCTGCCCGGGGATGAAGCGGGAATTAAGAGCGTGACACTACTCATTAAGGGCTACAATGCATATGGGTATTTGAAGGCTGAGAAAGGGGTGCATCGCCTGGTTCGGATCTCCCCGTTCGATTCTTCCGGCCGTCGCCATACCTCATTTGTGTCCTGTGACGTCGTTCCTGAGATTAACGATGAAATTGAACTGGATATCCGCACGGAGGACCTGAAGATTGATACTTACCGTGCGAGCGGCGCCGGTGGTCAGCATATCAATACGACGGACTCGGCTGTACGGATCACGCACTTGCCAACCGGTGTGGTCGTAACCTGTCAGAATGAACGGTCCCAGATCAAGAACCGTGAGCGTGCGATGACCATGCTTCGTTCCAAGCTCTATGAGCGCAAGATCGAAGAGCAGCAGAAGGAATTGGCGGAAATCCGCGGCGAGCAGTCCGACATCGCATGGGGCAGCCAGATCCGCTCGTATGTATTCCATCCGTACAGCATGGTGAAAGACCATCGTACACAAGTGGAGACCGGTAATATAGGAGCCGTCATGGACGGCGATCTGGATCCTTTTATCGATGGATATTTGCGCAGTCAGATCAAGCTGGAAGTCGAGTAGGACGTTGAGGAGAGATTTGAAGAGCTATGGCGCAATTCGCTGGTAATCCATCGATTAACAAAAGAAAAAGAGAACCCCTGATTCCGATCAACGGTCCCCTTCGACAGACGGTGGATACCGTTTTTATCATCATCGGCTCCTTTATTATGGCGCTGTCATTTAATCTGTTTTTCCTGCCTAACCACATCGCCTCAGGCGGTGTGTCCGGATTATCGGTCCTTGTGCAGGCATGGCTCGGGTTTGAACCGGCCTTTACGCAGTGGACGATAAACATTCCCTTGCTGGTGCTAGGCTTCTGGCTGCTTGGCCGAAATTACGGCCTGCGTTCCCTGTTAGGTAGCGTGATATTGCCGTTGTTCGTTTTCTTGACCAATGACTGGCCTATACCAACGTCCAATCCACTTCTGGCTTCCATCTATGGCGGTATCGGCGTGGGGATCGGAATGGGACTGGTTTATCGGGGCAGAGGTTCAACGGGGGGAATGGCCCTTGTGGCACAGCTCCTGCAAAAATACAGCGGCCTCAGCTTCTCCCTCTGTGTCGTGCTCTTAGATGCGATTGTGATCTCTTCGGCAGCCCTCGTGCTGTCGCTGGAGCAGGCGTTGTATGCACTCATTGGACTGTACGTGACAGGCAAAGTGATTGATGCCATTGAGCTGGGCTTTAGCTTCACCAAGGTGGCTTACATTATATCCGATCATACGGAGCCGATAACGAAGGCCATTCTCAAGGATCTCGACCGTGGATTAACCAAGCTGACCGCAGAGGGCGGCTATACGGGTGAACACCGGACAGTTCTGATGGTCGTAGTCGGACAAAGTGAAATTCCCCGTCTGAAAACGGTGGTGCAATCGGTGGACCCGAATGCGTTTGTCATCATTAGCAATGCCCATGAGGTATTGGGTGAAGGCTTCCGCAATATTAAGGCGTAACATAATAGCAGCGGTGTCGAGAGGTTCTCGACACACGAAGAGGCGGTGTATATCACCGTCTCTTTTTTTGTGGAATTATAGAATCGATAAGGTTTCAGCGAAGCTGAACCATTCGGTAATCGTAAGCAAAACTCCCTCTAAACGCGGTCTGTCATTTGTGAAGGACGCCGATAGTCGTTTTTCTAATGGAATCGGCTTTTCGGTGGGGGCTGATCGATGACCTTGAATTTTTCTTTATTTTTCTAGCAAAGAGCATATAATGGTATCTAATATTGTTCAGGGGGTGGGGGATTATGGAAATCGAACAGATCTTTGCTAATTTGCCGGTGCTGGAAACCGAGCGCCTGCGGCTTCGCAGAATATCGATGCAGGATGCGGATCAGATGTATACCTATGCCTCTGATGATGAGGTTGCCAAGTACGTAACATGGGAAACCCATCGCTCGATCGATGACAGTAAGAAATTCATCCAGTTTATACTAGTCCAGTATGCCAAGCATGATATTGCCCCTTGGGGGATCGAGCTGAAGGAGAGCGGGCGTTTGGTGGGGACGGTGGATTTTGTGTGGTGGAAGCCCGAACAGCAGAGTGCGGAGATCGGTTACGTACTCGCGCGGGATTGTTGGGGACAAGGTCTTATGACGGAAGCAGCCTCCGCGTTACTGAAACTCGGATTTGGCGAAATGGATCTTGTGCGCATCCAAGCTCGTTGCATAGAAGGGAACATCGGCTCTCAGCGTGTCATGGAGAAGGTCGGCATGTCCTATGAGGGAACCTTGAGGAAGGGGATCAAGATCAAGGGTCTGCATTGGGACCTCAAATTGTATTCCATTCTAAAAGAAGAATATGAATCGACTCTTTAGACATTGAAGGCGATTGGTATTCATTTGCAAATGGGGACCAAATTTGAATAATCCATTGTATTTATATGAATACAGTCGTATAATAATACATATTTATGAGACGGATAAAGTCAATGAATACCTATGACGAAAGCGTCGTTTTAATGCAGGAGACAGAAGACTTCCGAACAAGATCATCACTAGCCTGACTGCTTCACGATGGAAAACCATATCAAGAGCATCAGCAGTCACTTGATTTCTATGGCTTACCATATCAAGGACAGGGCTCAGGGGGCAATGTGAATCGATCGGAGGATGGAAACGGATGGGCATGACGTAGAGATGAAGGGAATGGATGAATGGGACCTTGCATAAGGTCCTTTGGCTGTTCCTTGGGGAGAGGGATGAGGATAAATGACGGACACAAACACAGTAAAAGTTGCTATTGTTGGATCTACCGGTTACGGTGGCGTGGAACTGATCCGGTTGCTGCAAGCACACCCGCGCGTTGAGATTACATCGGTAATCTCTTCATCGACTGCAGGCGTACCGATATCGGACGGTTTTCCGCATTTGACGAATATCATGACCCGGAACTTGGATGGTGTTAATCCAGCGGAAATCGCGGAGGTGGCAGACCTGGTGTTCGCCGCCACACCTTCGGGCGTCAGTGCCAAGCTGGTGCCAGAACTGCTGGATGCAGGCCTGAAGGTCATTGATCTTTCGGGAGATTTTCGCTTGAAGGACGGGGCAGTGTATGAACAGTGGTATAAGCACACGGCTCCGAGTGCGGAACTTTTGGAGAAGGCCGTATATGGCCTATGCGAAGTGTTTGGCGAAGAGGTCCGTGATGTGGATTTCATCTCCAATCCGGGCTGTTATCCGACAGCAACGCTGCTCGGGCTGATTCCGGCAATTAGCGCGGGATGGATTGATGCCTCTTCCCTTATTATCGATGCCAAATCCGGCGTGTCCGGTGCAGGCCGGGGAACGAGTTTGATGACGCATTATGCTGAGATCAACGAGAACTTCAAAGCCTATAAGGTGAATAAGCACCAGCATATTCCCGAGGTTGAGCAGGTATTGACTCAGGTAGCGGGTGAACCGATCACCGTTACCTTTACGACCCATCTGGTCCCGATGACGCGGGGAATCATGAGCACCATGTATGCCACGCTGAATGGTCCTTATACGGAAGAGGATTTCATTGAGCTGTACCGACAGTATTTCAAGGACCGCCGGTTTGTGAGAATCCGTGACTTGGGTGTATGGCCTGCGACAAAAGAAGTCAGTGGGTCGAACTTCTGCGATATCGGATTTGCGGTGGATGCGCGTACGAACAGAGTGACCATTATATCGGTCATTGATAACGTGGTGAAGGGTGCGGCCGGTCAGGCAATCCAGAACCTGAATTTGATGATGGGATGGGAGGAGAGCCTCGGACTTACGTTTACGCCGATTTATCCGTAAGCGGCTGGGGATACAGACATGGGAGAGAATATGTTTGCGATTATTGATGGGGGCAGCATCGTAACGCCGCAAGGCTTCAAAGCTGCCGGACTCCACTGTGGACTTAAGAAGACCGACCGTAACGATCTGGGCGTCATCGTATGTGACGTGCCTGCCGTGGCGGCTGCTGTATATACGACGAACCTTTTTCAAGCGGCACCACTGAAGGTGACGCGTGAAAGCCTGCAGGACGGCAAGCTTCGCGCGATCGTCGTCAATAGCGGGAATGCCAACGCCTGTACAGGTAAGCAGGGTGAAGAGGATGCTTATACGATGCGAGCTAGCACGGCTGCGCAATTCGGTCTGGAAGAGAACGATGTGGCTGTCGCCTCAACGGGAGTCATCGGGGAACTGCTGAAGATGGACCGCGTTACCTCGGGTATCGCCGGCCTGCCTGCACGACTCAGCGGCGGAAGCGAAGGGGCTGAGAGCTTTAGCCAGGCGATTTTGACAACTGATCTCGTGAAAAAAGAAGCCTGCGTCACCGTTCAAGTCAACGGTACGAAGGTGACTATCGCCGGAACAGCGAAGGGGTCGGGGATGATCCATCCAAACATGGCGACCATGCTCGGATTTATGACGACAGATGCGGTCATTGGTCAGGAAGCACTGCAGCTGCTGCTGCGCCAAACGACCAATCTGACCTTTAATATGATTACGGTGGATGGGGATACAAGCACCAACGATATGCTGGTTGCGATGGCCAGCGGCCTGGCAGGGCATGACGTGCTATCGCCGCAGCATCCGGATTGGGATGCATTTGCAGCCGGCTTCCATTATGTATGCCAGCAGCTGGCGAAGGCAATCGCTCGTGACGGAGAGGGAGCTTCCCGCCTGATCGAAGTTCGCGTGAACGGCGCCGAAAGCGACGATGACGCGCAAGCCATCGCCAAGACGATCATTGGTTCCAGCCTGGTCAAATCTGCGGTGTTCGGCGCAGATGCCAACTGGGGGCGCATTATTGCGGCTGTCGGCCGTGCGGGCCGTCCTGTCAATCCGGAGACGGTGGATATTGCCATCGGCCCGATTTCGGTGCTGGAGCAGTCAAGGCCCGTTGCTTTTGACGAGGATGCGGCTCTGGTTTACCTCCAGGGTGATACCGTGGATATTGACGTGGAGCTGCATATCGGAAATGGCTCGGCTACGGCCTGGGGCTGTGATTTAACTTATGACTATGTCCGTATTAATGCGGCTTATCGTACGTAGATAAATAATCAGTAGGACGGAGGAGACGGATATGAAGAGCACGATCGATCAAAAGGATACGTTGCCGGTCCAAACAGCAGGGGCAGATACGTTTGTCATGAAATGCGGCGGCAGCACGCTCGCTGCGCTTCCTGACAGCTTCTTCGAGGATTTGAAGGATCTGCAGCAAAAGGGAGTCAACCCCGTTATCGTTCATGGCGGCGGACCCGCGATCTCCGGCAATCTTGAGAAACTCGGCATTGAGACCGAGTTTGTGAACGGGCTGCGCAAGACGACGGAGGATGTGCTGGACGTCGTGGAGATGGTCCTTGCGGGCACCATCAATAAACAGATCGTAAGGCGGATTCAAAGCGTGGGCGGCTCTGCCATCGGCTTGTCCGGCTCGGACGGCGGGCTGATCGAGGCCAAACCGGTAACGAACCATGCGCAGGTTGGCTGGGTAGGCGATGTGACATTTGTGAAGTCGTCAATTCTGAGCGGCGTGCTGGAAATGGGCTACATGCCTGTGGTTGCCCCAATCGGGGTAGACTCATCCGGTCAGCGCTACAACATTAATGCCGATACGGCGGCTGGTGCCGTTGCCTCCCATCTGGGGGTACATCGGATGATTGTTGTCACCGACGTACCCGGGATCTTGAAGGGAGCAGGCGGCGAGAAGCGGGTGCTTCCGACCGTGACGGTGCAGGAGATCGAGGACATGATCGGGACAGGCGAAATCTACGGTGGCATGATACCGAAGGTCAGAGCGGCCATCAGCTGCATTCACGGCAAAGTGAGCGAAGTCGTCATCGTGGACGGAAGCGAGCCGAATGTACTGAGCCGAGTGTTGGGCGGAGAAGTGCTGGGAACGCGCATCGTGCGGATGTAGATTGAGTTTTGAGTTTGTAGAATAGAGCGGCTTCAACGGAGAAGGTGGAATTGTTCTGGAGAAGCAACGCGGTCGCCTTTGCCCCCGGATTTTATCCGCTGCAGCCATTTCAATAAAAATCGGGGGCAACAGCGATCGGAAGAACAATCCACATGCGTAGTGATGTCAGGGGTGTCAGAGTTCAGGAGTAATCATGAATCTGGTTTGTCCATATGCAAAGGAGTGTGTAAAGGTCATGGGAAAAGAAGCAGCAGCAGGCGGTGTTAAAGCAGCGAATGAAAGCTCATTGTTCCAAACGTATGCCAGATATCCAATCGCCTTGGTCAAAGGGGAAGGCAGCTGGTTATGGGACGATCAAGGCAACAAATATCTTGATTTTATGGCGGGTCTGGCCGTAACGAATCTCGGCCATGCTCCGGTAAAGGTGAAAGAGAAGCTGAAAGCCCAACTGGATGAATTGTGGCATGTCTCGAACCTGTTCCACATTCCCGGTCAGGAAAAAGCAGCTGAGCTGCTGACAGCGAACACCTGCGCGGATGCGGTTTTCTTCTGCAACAGCGGAGCGGAAGCGAACGAAGCGGCCATTAAGCTGGCGCGCCGTTACCATCAGAAGGTGAAGGGAACGGGACGTTACGAGGTCATTACGTTTACCCAATCCTTCCATGGACGGACGTTGGCTACGCTGACGGCTACCGGTCAGGATAAGGTAAAGGAAGGCTTCCTTCCGCTTCCGACAGGCTTCAAAAGCGTTCCGCTGCATGACCTTCCGGCACTGGAAGCGGCCATTAACGACAACACCGCCGCCATCATGATCGAAATGGTGCAGGCGGAGGGCGGCGTGCATCCGGTGGAGCCGGAGTTTCTTCAAGCCGTCACTAGACTGTGCAAGAAGCACGGACTGCTGCTGATCGTGGACGAGGTGCAGACGGGCATGGGCCGGACCGGCAAGCTGTTTGCGCACGAGCATTACGGCATTGAGCCGGATATTTTTACCGTGGCCAAAGGGCTCGGCTCCGGGTTCCCGGTCGGCGCGATGCTGGGCAAAGCTTACTTACGCGAAGCTTTCACGGCAGGAAGCCATGCGACGACGTTTGGCGGCACGCCGATTGCCAGCTCCGTCATCCAGGCCACCATCGAGACGATGCTGGAGGACAACGTGCCGCAGCGCGCGGCCGAAGCTGGAGAATATTTGATGGCGAAGCTGAATGAGAGCCTGGGCAGTCATCCTTTTGTGAAGGCGATCCGGGGTAAAGGCTTGCTGATCGGCATCGAATGCGCTGAACCGGTTGGCGAGCTGGTACTGAAAGGACAGAGCCGCGGGCTGCTGTTCGTAACGGCAGGACCGAATGTGATCCGGCTGCTTCCGAATCTGTACGTCACAAAACAAGAGATCGACCAGGCGGTATCGATTGTTACGGAACTTATACATGAGCATACGGCGGTTAGCCAAGCATAGAAGAATCGTGCAGCAGCATTTTGGACAATAACAGCATGGTTAAGGAGGACTGAAGGATATGGCCGCAAGCGGACAAGTGAAGGAATTGAGCCTGAAAGGGCGGGATATGATCGAGCTGGATGAATACTCAACGGAAGAGATTCAGTTCTTGCTCGATTCGGCGATTGAGATCAAACGCAAGCAGAAGAACGGCCAAGTTTATCAGCCGCTGAAAGGCAAGACGATCGGCTTGATTTTTGAGAAGTCGTCCACGCGGACGCGGGTGTCGTTCGAGGCTGGTATGTTCCAGCTGGGCGGACACGCACTCTTTTTGAGCAAAAACGATATTCAGCTTGGGCGCGGCGAGCCGATCAGCGATACGGCGCAGGTGATGTCCCGTTATTTGGACGGCCTGATGATCCGTACCTTCGGGCACGACAACGTGGTTAACCTGGCGAAATATGCCTCCATTCCGGTTATCAACGGCCTGAGCGACATGGCGCATCCATGTCAGGTGCTGGCTGATTTGCAGACCGTGCTGGAGCACAAAGGCAAGCTGAAAGGCCTCAAAATGGCCTTTATCGGCGATGGCAACAATATGGCGCATTCACTCCTGATTGGCGGAGCCAAGATGGGCATGCATGTGGCTGTGGCCAGTCCCAAGGGCTACGAGGCGGATGCCAGCATCGTGAAGCTGAGCGAGGAGATCGCAGCGCAAACGGGCGGCAAAATCACGATCACCCAAGACCCGATCGAAGCCGCGAAGGATGCGGACGTGATCTATACGGATGTATGGGCAAGCATGGGCTTTGAAGAGGAGCAGGCACAGCGGGAAGCCGCGTTTGCGGACTACCAGGTGAATGAGGAGCTGGCGAAGGTTGCGAAGCCGGATTACTTGTTCCTGCATTGTCTTCCGGCCCACCGTGGCGAAGAGGTCAGCGAAGGCGTAATCGACGGTACCAACTCCGTCATTTTTGATCAGGCTGAGAACCGTCTCCATGCCCAGAAGGCTTTGATGGTTGCTTTGATGGCTTAGAGTCATTCAATTGCAACGAACATTCTCTATGAAAATGCGTTAATGGACGTTATCTTTAGTATAATGAACGACAGGGTTGTTAGTAACAAAGAGAGGGAGTTTAACCATGGCAAAACAAAAAATCGTACTGGCGTATTCCGGTGGCCTGGATACGTCCGTTATTCTGAAGTGGCTGAAAGAAACCTACGATGCGGAGATCATTGCTTTCACGGCCGATATCGGCCAGAAGGAAGAGCTGGACGGACTTGAGGAAAAAGCGCTGGCGACAGGCGCCTCCAAAGTATACATCGACGATCTGCGCGACGAATTTGCAACAGATTTCATCTATCCGATGTTCCAGGCGGGTGCCATGTACGAAGGGCAGTACCTGCTCGGGACCAGCATCGCGCGTCCATTGATTGCTAAACGCATGGTGGATATCGCACGTGCGGAAGGCGCGACGGCGATTGCGCACGGCGCTACGGGTAAAGGGAACGATCAGGTTCGCTTTGAGCTGGGCGTTGCCGGCTTGGCACCGGACATTGAAGTAATCGCTCCTTGGCGCATCGAGGAGTTCCGTAACTCCTTCCCGGGACGTGCGGAGATGATCGCATACGCGGAAGCGCACGGTATTCCGGTAACGGCATCGGCAGCCAAATCCTACTCCATGGACCGCAACCTGCTCCATATCAGTTATGAGAGCGGTGTGCTGGAAGATCCTTGGTTCGATGCAAGCGCGGAGGATAGCAAGGATATGTACCTGCTCAGCGTATCGCCTGAGGATGCACCAGACGAGGCGGAATACCTCGAGCTTACGTTTGAACAAGGGAATGTCGTTGCGCTGAACGGCGAATCGATGAGTCCGCTGCAAGTAATGGAGAAGCTCAACGAGCTGGGTGGCAAACACGGCATCGGTCGCGTGGATATGGTAGAGAACCGCTTCGTTGGCATGAAGAGCCGCGGTGTCTACGAGACACCAGGCGGAACCATCCTGTTCACCGCTCATCGCAAAATGGAATCCATCACGATGGACCGTGAAGTGATGGATCTGCGCGACAGCCTGATTACCCGCTATAGTACCTTGGTTTATAACGGTTTCTGGTTTGCGCCGGAGCGTCTGGCACTGCAAGCGCTGGTAACGGAGAGCCAGAAGAACGTATCCGGTACGGTGCGCGTGAAGCTGTACAAAGGCAACATTATCGGCGCAGGTGTGAAGAGTCCGGTCAGTCTGTACAACCCGGATATCGCAACGATGGAAGCCGATCCGACGCAAGCTTATGATCAGGGCGATGCGACCGGCTTTATCCGCTTGAATGCATTGCGTTTGAAAGTTGCAACCGGCGTGAACCAGAATCAATAAGTTTACAATAATGAACAGGCTGAAGGCCGTTTCATGCTAGGGAGCTCCGCTGATTCTCGCGTAACCGGGATGAAAGGGACTTCTTAAGCGGGAAGCGGCCCTCTGCCTTAAACAGAGAGGGGCAAGTGTTGTGAGCAAGTTATGGGGCGGACGCTTTACGAAGCAGACCAACGCATTGGTAGAGGAATATACGGCATCCATCGGTTTTGACAAGCAGCTGGCCGAAGAGGATATCCAGGGAAGCCTTGCGCATGTGTCTATGCTGGGCAAATGCGGCATCGTGCCGGCCGAAGACGTGGAGACGATCAAGGCTGGCTTGAACAAGGTGTTGGAGCGCATCCGTGAGGGCAGCATCGAGTTCTCCGTATCGGATGAGGATATTCATATGAACATCGAGAAGAATCTGATTGAGGAAATCGGACCTGTCGGCGGCAAGCTCCACACAGGCCGCAGCCGTAACGATCAAGTGGCTACGGACATGCATCTGTATTTACGTAACCGCGTGGTGGCGCTGACTGGCATGCTGCATGAGCTGCAAACCGCGTTGATCGGACAAGCCAAGGATAACCTGGATACGATTATTCCGGGGTATACGCATCTGCAGCGTGCACAGCCGATTCTGTTCGCACATCATCTGATGGCTTACGTGTCCATGTTTCAGCGGGATATCGACCGTCTGATCGACAGCTATAAGCGTATTAACGTATTGCCGCTCGGGGCAGGCGCGCTTGCGGGTACAACGTTCCCGATCGACCGCCATTTCGTGGCGGAGCAGCTTGGGTTTGATGGTGTTTACGAGAACAGTCTGGATGCGGTCAGCGACCGCGACTTCATCCTGGAATTCCTCTCGGATGCTTCCATCATCATGATGCACTTGTCCCGCTTAAGCGAGGAGCTGGTGCTTTGGAGCAGCACGGAGTTCAACTTCATCGAGCTGGATGATGCGTTCTGCACGGGCAGCAGCATTATGCCGCAGAAGAAGAATCCGGATGTGCCTGAGCTTGTTCGCGGCAAAACCGGACGGGTATACGGCAATCTAATCGGTCTTCTCACCGTGCTGAAGTCCCTGCCGCTTGCTTATAACAAGGATATGCAGGAAGATAAAGAGGGCATGTTCGATACGGTGGCTACGCTGGAAGGCGCATTGCAGCTGTTCGCGCCGATGATCGCCACGATGAAGGTCAACAAAGGCCGCATGCGCGAAGCGGTGAATACCGACTTCTCGAACGCAACCGACATCGCGGACTTCCTGGTGGGCAAAGGACTTCCTTTCCGTCAGGCGCACGAAGTGATCGGCAAGACTGTATTGTACTGTATCCAGAACAACAAGTATTTGCTGGACCTGACGCTGGACGAATTCAAGCAGTTCTCGGAGCTGTTCGACGACTCCATTTATGGCGTCCTTCAACCGGAGACGGTGGTCAATGCGCGTAACGTATACGGCGGCACGGCAACAGAGCAAGTGAAGGCGGCCATTGATCGGAGCGTGCAGACCCTTCAGGTCACGGAGGAATGGCTGGGTCTCCGTCAAGGGAATGTAGAGTAACGGCATAGAATACTTGGCGTGAAAAAAATAGAGGTGGATCGGCAAACATGACATTTGCCGATCCACCTTTTTTAAGATATCAGAAGATACAGTTGAACGAACCGCCAGCCCGTCCAGATGTGCCTATAGGTTCATCAGGCCTTCAACGGTAGCCACTTCAGCACATCCTGAATGTGGGTATCCCAATATCCCCAATCATGATCGCCTGGACCTTCCTGATAGGTGAGTTCGAGGGAGGTTTCTTCGCAGGCTTTGCGGAACGCTTGATTGTCTTCATAGAGGAAGTCTTCGGTTCCGCAGCATTGATACAGCAGCGGCTTAGGCCCTTCGGATCGTTCGACTTCCTGAAGCAGCCACAGCAAGTCATTGTCGGTACCGGTAATATCTTGATCTCCGTAGACTAATTGATGTTCAAACAAGGCCTCATTCCTCCGGATATGACCCGCCATATCGAGCGCGCCCGACAAACTGGCAGCCGCGGCAAAGGATTCCGGGTAGCGGAGCGCCAGCTTGAATGCCCCGTATCCGCCCATGGACAAGCCGGCGACAAAGTTATCTTCCCTCGCGTGGGATAACGGGAAGAAGGAACGGGCAATGGCCGGCAGCTCCTGACTGATGAAGGTCCAGTATTTGCCGCCGTATTCCATGTCGGTATAGAAGCTGCGGTGAACTTGCGGCATCACGACGGCAATGCCCATCTCGGCCACGTAGCGTTCAATGGAGGTTCTGCGCAGCCAGATGGAATCGTCGTCGGACAGGCCGTGCAGCAGGAAGAGCGTCGGATGCAGACCGCTTTTGGCATGATTGGTCATACCGATCTGCGAAGAGGTTTGCTGAGGGAGAATGACGGTCATGGAAGTACTGAGACCGAGTACCTCCGAGTAAAAGCGACATTGCATAAGAGCCATGATGATGTATCCCCTTTCACTTTAATAAATGAGAGATCAATGACGAGCCTATTTGAATCATATCACAATCAATCTCCCTTGCTCCAAGCAAATACGAACCATCATTTGCAGGAAAAGACGAGATAAAGTGCCTGAGAACGCCTCGGTCTTGGGACCGAGGCGAAGTTCAGCCATCGGGCTGTTCTATGAATAGCGGGGTTGTGGTATCTTAGAGGGAGATTATGACTCCACCTGGTGGAGGACGGACATTTATTGTAGAAATAACGGTTGTGATGAAGAAGTTAAGATATAGATAGTAATCACTTTGTAAATCTGGAGGAGGATACTCATGATACCACATGACGACAAGCTGTCCGATCTGAAAATTACGGGAACCGGAAGTTCGAGCGGCGGTCAATACGATAAGGTACGCATTGACGGTGCCGGGCAGGTGAATGGAGATCTGGATTGCCGGGAGTTAATAGGCAATGGAACGATGAGCGTTAATGGCGCCGTAGCTGCCCGTACGATTCGCGTGAACGGTTCGGGAACCATTAAGGGGGCTGTGGAGTCTGAGGAGCTGCATGTAGCCGGCAGCCTGAGTTTGAAGGATGGATTGCGCAGCCGCTCCATCTTTATCGGGGGGCATTGCAGCATTCATGGAGATTCCGAATCGAAGAAGCTTGAGGTCACCGGAAACCTGAGAAGCCGTGGTGACGTGCGGAGTGAATCCGCCGCGTTGCAAGGGGGATTTAAGATCGATGGCCGCCTGCATGTTGGAACAGCGGATATCCGAGTATTGGGCCGCTGCCTTGCACAGGAAATCGTTGGAGACCGGATAACGGTCCGCAAAAAAGGGAAGCGGCTCTGGGAAATGCTGTCCTTGCCTTTACGGGGAACACGGCTGGAGGCTCGTATTATTGAAGGCGATGTCCTTGATCTCGAGTATGTTGAAGCCGATATCGTCCGCGGTAACCGGGTGATCCTAGGCAAAGGGTGCGAGATTCGGCAAGTGGAGTACAGAGATGAACTGTCACAGCATCCGGAAGCCGAGGTCAGAGCGTCTCGGCGGTTTTAAGGGTAAGAACGATGCCCTTCCGGATGGGACATCTGAATGCCGAGCTGATTGAAGGCGAGGATATCCGTCTGGAGAATACGAGAGCTGCTATAAAGTCGATACATTACATTGAAATAACGGCAAGGCAAACAGCCCGGATTCGCGGTTCTATTCGCGAATCCGGGCTGTTCCATGTTGTCTTCAGGTTTACGGGGTACTGATACCGTCCTCAACCACTTCCTCTTTCGGGGTATCATTCGCTTCAGGCATTCGGACATCGTTCGTCGGATTGATGGCAACGATGCTGTTCTGGGGGCGGTAGGTATCCTTGGATATTTTGACGTTCTCCACAACCTTGCCGTTTACTTTCTTGGTTCGGTAGGTTTCAACCACATAGCCTGGCTTCCCGTTCTGAACCACCTGCTTGAGTCCTGGCGGCAGCGAGTTATTGTGAATGATTTTCTCTGGTGACGGCAAGGTTTCAACGGTGGTAGACACAAGCTCATATTCCGTATTTTCCGGGAAGGTGCCGAACATCTTTAGTGTTAAATTACCGTGCGATACCTCCGATAAAATAAGCAGATGCTTGCCTGTATTGTTTCGGAAGCGAAAATTGATCACCCCTTCCGCAAAGGTGGCATCCTGCCCCTTGGGCAGGTAGCTGACCGGAAGGGAATGATTGCGCCGTTCGGTGATCTCCAGCCCAATGAGCAGAGCCGCATGATAGACCGTGCTGGATACCTGGCAGATCCCGCCGCCGATCCCGGGAACCAGTTGGCCGTTCACGATAACGGGAGCTTCTTCAAAGCCGTACTCCTTATTCGCGGTATCAATAATATGAGCATAATTGAATTCATCGCCGGGCTTCAGAATCATGCCGTCTACGGCTTTGGCAGCGGCAGTCACGTTATGAACACGTCCAGGCCCGCTGGATCCGAGACTGGTAGAGAATTCGACGATTTTGCGCTCAATCCCCTCATCGTGCAGCGATTTTACGGTAACGGGGGGTTTTTGACGGATGAGAGGCAGCTGAACTGTAATGATCTCGTCCAATTTCGGCTCGGTGAAGTGAGACTCATTCGGAAGCACAGCGCCGAACCCTTCATAGAATGTCGGCCAATCGATGCGGTATGCCGTTTTCTCCGGGGTGTACCGGACGACGTCATCCTCGGATATGCTCCGCACCGCATTGACGGGTTCGCCAAAGCGTTCCGTTTGCCAGTCTTCGCTCAATCGCTCTTTTAACACATTGCGATCCCAGTCCGTGGATATATGCCACTCCAGCTGAAAGTTACGCCGGTAAAGAACCTGATCCCATAATGATCCTTCGGACAACCTGGCGATAGCTTCCCGAAAATCGGCTGCGCTGAATTGAACTCCGGCTTCCCGGAGAGTGAAGCTTTCCGTGTGCCCTTTCAGAGTGTCCGATTGCAGTTCTACCTTCAATGCTGTCATCGCCTGCAGCCGTTGATCCAGCTCTGACAGCACCTCGTCTGCGGGTGTACCGCCTACCTGCCAACCGGAGAGAACGACCCCCTTCGGGAGTTCCTTCTGGTTCACGTACATCGTCAATAGACCGAAGCCGACGGAGAGGAGAAGACCGAAACTGATGACAATGATGAGACCAAGATGAATTTTTTTCATTCGAACCACCTTCTTAACTTCGTAATGGCCGCAGTTCATGCACTTTTTTATGTATATGTCACGGTGGGCTTAAACTTTCGGGTACTCAAAAGGTAACAAATTTGTTACAATAGACGATGTCGTGAGGATTTTTCATGGATTTTAAAGGAATTCGATGGAAACTGTCGAAAAGTATAATGGCTAATTAAGGATTGGGAAGTGATGAAGTGATCGAAATGCAGGACGTATGGAAGACTTATCCGAACGGCGCTCATGCGCTTCAAGGAGTTTCCGTCAAAATCAATCGAAATGAATTCGTCTATGTTGTCGGACCGTCAGGTGCTGGCAAATCGACGTTTATGAAACTTATCTATAGAGAAGAAGTGCCTACTAAGGGGCAAATTTCTGTTAATGGATTTAATATCGGGAAGCTGAAGCAGCGCAAAATTCCCTATGTTCGCCGAAATATCGGGGTTATTTTTCAGGACTATCGTCTGCTGCCCAAGCTGACTGCTTACGAAAATGTAGCTTTTGCCATGGAGGTTATTGAAGCGCCGCAGCGTCTCATCAAGAGACGGGTCATGGAGGTGCTGGAGCTTGTGGGCCTGAGAGCCAAGGCGAACCGCGAACCTTCCCAACTCTCCGGCGGTGAGCAGCAGCGGATCGCAATCGCCAGAGCGATTGTGAACAACCCCTCCGTCATTATTGCGGACGAGCCTACAGGTAACCTGGATCCGGAAACCTCGTGGGGCATCATGCAGCTGCTGGATGAAATCAATTTCAGGGGAACCACCATCGTAATGGCTACCCACAACAGGGATATCGTGAACACCATGCGTAAACGCGTTCTTGCGATTGAGCATGGACAGATCGTCCGTGACCAGCAGAGAGGAGATTACGGGTATGAATTTTAGAACCTTCTTGCGGCACTTGCGGGAAGGGGCGAAGAGCGTTTTCCGGAACGGATGGATGTCGGTCGCATCCGTTACTTCCATCGTAGTGTCTTTGTTTATACTGGGCGTGTTCATGCTATTAGTCATGAATGTTAACGCTTTAGCCGATAAAGCAGATAGCAATGTGCAAATTAATACGTACTTAAATCTCAATGTGGATAAGAAGCTGCGCGAAACCATCAAGAGTGAAATCGAGGCTATGCCGGAGGTCAGCGCCACCAAGTTCGTGTCCAAGGAAGAAGGCATGAAGGAGCTAGAGGAAAGCCTGGGCTCCGAATGGGTGGAAGGCTTCAGCGAGGCGGATCAGAATCCGCTTCCGGATGCATTCGAGGTTTCCGTTATTGAACCGACCACGGTCGGTTTTGTTGCCGACAAGATTACCCTACTTAACCAGAAGTATACGGAGGAGCCGATCCTGCGAGTCAAGTATGGGGAAGGCACGGTCGAAACTCTGTTCAAGATTACGAAGACGGTGCGGAATATCGGCTTTATTTTCGTTGCGGGACTTGGCTTGATGTCCATGTTCCTGATTTCGAACACCATTCGGGTGACGATTTTGGCCCGTCGCCGCGAAATTGGCATTATGAAGCTTGTCGGCGCGACCAACAACTTCATTCGCTGGCCGTTTTTCATTGAAGGTGCCATGATCGGCCTGATGGGCTCTATTGTAACGGTCACACTGTTGTTTGTTGGCTACAATCGTCTGTACGCCGCATCGCAAACTGATTTGACGTTAGCGCAAAGTTTAATCCCTCTAGGAGATTTGTGGCTGCGGCTCGGCATCATTATTGTTGGGCTGGGCATGGTCATTGGCATCTGGGGCAGCACCATGTCGATACGTAAATTTTTGAAAGTATAAAACAAGGTAAAGGATGGGGAGCGAAACTTGAAGAAAATCGCCGCAGGAGTAGCAGCCTTATTACTGGCCACTGTTATGATCCAACCGACCGTCGGACAAGCCGAGAAGAAGACTTCAGCCGATGTAGATCGAGAGCTGAGCGTGCTTCAGGAGCAGGTCAAGAAAGCACGGGCACAGAAGAACAAAGCAGCGGAAAATAAACAAGAAGCCCAACATTACAAGAAAAAAACAACGAAGAATTTGAAATATGTGATGGAGCAGATCAGCATCGTCAGCAATGAATTGACCAAAATCTCCATGAAGATCGAGGAGACAGAGGATCTGCTGAGAAAAACGACCAAAGAACTTGAAGCGGCAAAGGAGCGTATCGCCTCCCGTGAGAAGCTGTTGGAATCCCGGATTCGCCTCATCTATATGGATGGGCAAGTATCGTATCTGGATGTGCTGCTCTCCTCGACCAGCTTCAGTGATTTTATTGAGCGTGCGGATTCCTTGAAGACGATCGTTAACCAGGACCAGGATTTGCTGGTAGAGCATAAGCAGGACAAGCTGCTGGTCATCGACAAGAAGAAGGAACTTGAAGGACAGTATGCAACAGCCAAGGACCTGTATGGCCAAATGGAGGACCGCAAGAGTATCCTGAACGAGAAGGAACAGGAGAAGCGCGTACTATTGGCCCAGTATGATCAGGATATCGAGGATGCGGAAATCTTGACCGAAGAGCAGGATAAAATGTTGGTTGCCCTGGCAAGCAAACGCTCGGATCTGCAGAAGGAAAAGAATAAGCTTGCGGCTGAGGAAGCTGCCCGTAAAGCAGCGGCTGCCAAAGCGGCTGCGGCGAAAAGAGCCAAGGCGACCACCCTCGGCGGTAGTAAAGGTGGCGGCGGATATACAGGTAACGGCGGACCATTCGCGTTCCCGGTTTCCGGTGCCAGACTTTCATCGGGTTATGGGCCGCGAGTTCATCCGGTAACGGGCCAGGTTGGCAAGATGCATACAGGCCAGGATTTCGCGGTACCACAGGGGACTGAGATCCGGGCAGCCGAGAGTGGCACGGTCATCTTGGCCGAGTGGTGGAGCGGTTACGGAAACTGTGTTATTGTTGATCATGGGGGCGGCGTATGGACCTTGTATGGACATATCCGCAATGGCGGCATTAAAGTCAGCGAAGGCGACAAGGTGTCCAGAGGGCAGAAGATTGCCGAAGTGGGTTCCACGGGTCAGAGCACAGGACCGCATCTTCATTTTGAGGTTCGGATCAATGGATCGCCGGTCAATCCTTCGCCTTATCTGTAACAAATTTTTAGGACTTATACCATACAACCTTCAGACCGCTGTATAAATATTCCCGGCAAGCCAATCATATACTAGGTGGACGGGATTCCCCATGTGTAGCAGTTGAAACGTACAAAGGCGGTGAAGTACTTGCTGAAAAAACGAACGGCTGTCTTTCTGGTCATAGCTGCCATGCTGTGCGGCGTGCTGTTAACGATGGCTTTGACCCAGCTGCCCGCTCCTAGCCAGACCGGAGACGGTGAGGGGCTGCTGGCCAGTATAGCAAACAGGAATGGACTGGAGCAGTCTGAAGCGAAAAAACTGGGGACAGCGATTGACCTCATCGAAAGCAATTATTACAAGGATATCGATCGGTCGAAACTGATCGACGGCGCCATCAACGGGATGATGGAAGCGCTGGAAGATCCATATTCCAACTATATGGGAAAAGAAACGGCAGCCCAGTTTGAAGAGAGCATTGAGGGCTCCTTCTCAGGGATTGGTGCGGAGGTATCCTCTGTAGATGGCAGTGTCGTCGTTGTATCCCCGATCAAGGGATCTCCTGCGGATAAAGCTGGGATTCGGGCAAAGGACACCATCCTCTCAGTCAATGGGGAATCCTTGCAGGGTCTGGAGTTGAACGCGGCAGTCAACAAGATTCGCGGTCCGAAAGGCTCCAAGGCCGTCCTTCAAATTAAGCGTGCAGGCTCTGAGCAGCCTGTCGAGTATGTTATCGTTCGTGATGACGTCGATCTGGAAACCGTTTCGGCACGGATGGAGAAGGGCGGAATCGGCGTTATTGAGATCTCCCAATTCTCGCTGAATACAGGCGAACGCTTTAAGGAAGAACTCAAGAAACTGGAAAGCCAAGGCATGAAGGGACTGCTGATCGACGTCCGGAACAATCCTGGCGGCGTGCTGTCCGTTGTCATTGACATTGCAGAGCAGTTCGTACCTAAAGGCGAATTGATCGTTCAGGTAGAGGATAAGGATAAGAAGCGGGAGAAGCATCCTTCTGGCGGTGAGGCGAAATCCTATCCGATTACGGTGCTGATGAACAAGGGCAGCGCCAGCGCTTCCGAAATTTTGGCGGGCGCACTGCAGCAATCGGCAGGAGCTACCTTGATGGGTGAGCATTCCTTCGGAAAAGGTACCGTGCAAACGAGCTTTGATAAGCAGTTTGGCGATGGAAGCCTGCTGAAAGTAACGATTGCCAAATGGTTGACGCCAAACGGTACCTGGATCCATGAGAAGGGAATTGAGCCGGATATTCAGGTGTCACAGCCAGAATACTTTACCGTTGCACCGATCGATAAGAAGAAAACTTATACGTTCGACACGAATAGCACGGATGTGAAGAATGCACAGATCATGCTTGAAGCGGTTGGTTATAAGATCGGGCGTACAGATGGCTATTTCGATCGGAATACAGAGAAGGCCATTAAGAGTTTCCAGAGCAAGCATAAGCTGAAAGCGGACGGTATCCTTAACGGCGCTACAGCCGAGGCATTGGAAGCCGCATTGATTGAGAAGATTCAGGATCCGAAAGAGGATAATCAAATGAATCGCGGAATTGCCGAGGTCCGGAAGGAAATCGCCGCCAAGGCGTCGAACAAGTAAGAAGGCTGAACGTTAGCCTTCTTTTTTTCTTTTAAGATATCTGAAAGTATAGACTTCGAAGCATCTTTAAGCTGAAAGGAGCGTGGCAAGCTGTTGGAGACATTGAAACAACTGCTGATGTATGGGATAGATGCAGGCATACAACTGCTGACGCAGCCCTTTTATTATATTTCGATTTTGTTTGTCATGCTGTTCTACCGAAGGCAGGTGTTGGTGGAGCGTAAGCTGTTCCATGTGAAGCTGCATTCCTGGGGATTGCAGACATGGCGAACGTTTCTGGGTGGGCTGCTGGCAGGAATCGGCGTGTCCATCGTAGTAGCCTTCCTGGGAATATCCTTAAGCCTGGAAGCCATTATATGCATATGGGTGACTTCCCTGGTCCTGATGCTGTTTCATATCCGGTACTTATGCTTTGCCTATTCCATCGGTCTTCTCGGGATCATTCAGTTTGGATTAGGCTGGTTTCCGAATTGGCAGCCGGAAGGCTGGGTCAGTCACATAACGGCAACGATTGTTGGATTGGATATTCCCGCACTGCTGGCTTTATCTGCCGTTCTACATTTTGCAGAAGCCTTGCTTGTCAGGATACAGGGTTCGGGTTTTGCTACACCGCTGTTTCTTGAGGGCAAGCGTGGCAAGCTCGTTGGCGGTTATCACATGCAGAGCTTCTGGCCTTTACCCTTGTTCTTGCTTGTTCCGGCGGTAAGCGGAGGCAGTGTGCTGCCATGGACGCCATTCTTTGGTGGTGATGCCTGGAGTACAGGTTTTACCATGATGGCACTCCCGGTCGTGATTGGCTTCGGGGAAATGACGCAGAGTATGCTCCCGCAGGAGAAGGCAGGCATCACATCGAAGCGGCTCATTTTTTACGGAGCCATTGTGCTGGCATTGAGCCTGCTGGCCGAGTGGTGGACACCGCTCACGATCGTGGCAGCATTAGCGGCATTACTGCTGCATGAAGGCTTGGTGTGGTACAGCCGTTACGAAGAGCAGCAGCGCAGTCCGATCTTTGTGCATCCGATTCGGGGACTACGCGTCCTCGCGGTGCTTCCGAATAGTCCGGCAAGCGAACTTGGCATTCTGGCAGGAGAAACGATCCTTAAGGTGAACGGTAAACTGATTCACAGCAAGGAACAGCTGCATAGTGCGCTTCGTCAGAATTCAGCTTTCTGTAAGCTGGAGGTTCAGAACCATCAAGGGGAGAGTAAATTCCTGCAGCGTGCACTCTACGCGGGGGATCATCATCAATTGGGAGCTATCGTTGCCCCCGACCCGAGGGATGGCATAGCCGTTGGGTTGAAGCCGGTAAGCTTAATCACGCTGCTGGCGAATAAACTTCATATTCGCAGCAAGCGGGGGTCTTCCGGTAGCAAGACGACCGGCGGCTCCGAAGAAGCCGGATTCCATTCATCATGATACTGAAAGCGGGCCTTTGTCCTTTATGGACAAGGGCCCGCCTTGTTTTGCATAAGCTATGAAATGTTTTGAATGGAGCTATCCCTGCAATTTTTTTAGATGACAGATTGTCAAGCTAAGTGCGACAGAGCATCCATAAAAGATTCGTGAGCAGATTTCCAGCCAAGACATTTCCTGGGTCGGTGGTTGATAAGGTAAACGGCATGTGCTAAATCCTTGTCAGTGACCTCTGCAAAATCCTTACCTTTAGGGAAAAATTCCCGAAGAAGTCCATTGCCGTTTTCGTTGGAACCTCGCTGCCAGGAAGAATAGG